>NZ_CAAAFT010000412.1:42110-50273 GCF_900634765.1 Candidatus Protofrankia californiensis
ACCACCTCGGCCACCACGTCGACGATGCGTACGAAGGGCAGCCGGTGGCCGAGGAAGGCCGCCACAGCCTCCTCGTTGGCGGCGTTGAAGACGGCCGGAGCGGTCCCACCGCGGCGACCGGCCTCGCGGGCGAGGTCGACCGCGGGAAACACGGTGGCGTCCAGCGGCTCGAAGGTCAGCGACTGCGCCCGGCGCCAGTCCATCGGAGCCTGAGCATGGGGAACCCGGTCGGGCCATCCCAGGGCGAGGGCGATCGGCAGACGCATGTCCGGCGGGGACACCTGGGCCAGCGTGGACCCGTCGGTGAACTCGACCATCGAGTGCACCAACGACTGCGGATGGACGACAACGTCGATGTCGTCGTAGGGCACGCCGAAGAACAGATGCGCCTCGATCAGCTCGAGACCCTTGTTCATCAGGGTGGCCGAGTTGATCGTGACGAGCGGCCCCATGTCCCACGTCGGGTGCGCAAGGGCCTGTTCGGGCGTCACCTGGCCCAACTGGTCACGAGTGCGGCCCCGGAACGGCCCGCCGCTTGCGGTCAGGACGAGCTTGCGCACCTCCGCGGCCCGACCACCGCGCAGGCACTGGGCGAGCGCGGAGTGCTCGGAGTCCACCGGGACGAGCCGGGACGGGTCACCGCCGAGGGCGTCGAGTACCAGCGGGCCACCGGCGACGAGCGACTCCTTGTTGGCCAGGGCCACCGTGCGACCCGCACGCAGCGCCGCGAGCGTCGGGGCGAGGCCCACCGAACCGGTGATGCCGTTGAGGACGACGTCGCACGGCCAGGCGGCGATCTCCGTGGCGCCGTCCGGCCCGGTGAGGATCTTCGGGATGGCGTACTCGCCCCGGCGGAAGCCCCGCCGGGAGGCCTCCGCGTAGAAGGCGAGCTGCAGGTCCTGCGCGGCGGAGGCACGGGCCACACCAACCGCCTCGACGCCCAGCTCAAGCGCCTGGGCGGCCAGCAGGTCGACCCTCCCACCACCGCCGGTAAGCGCCACGACGCGGAACCGATCGGGATTGCGTTTCACCACATCAATGGCCTGGGTTCCGATCGAACCGGTCGAACCGAGCAGGACAACCTCACGCGGGGGCGGTGACTCGACCACGTCGACCATTGTCGCAGGCGCCACCCGACTACGCCGACACCTGTTCGCAGGCCGACACCCGACCCTGCCTGGGCAGGACCACCCGCGCCTGGAACGGGGCAGTGGTCACCAATAATATGGCATTTGTCATATTCGCGACCTGCTCATCCCAACCGTCGGGATTTCCCGAGGAAGTAGTAACCGAACGTTACTATATGCACGGCGCATCCATGTTTGCACGCACGGTCTGTCGTCACAGCCAGGTCGGGCGCGCTGGGTCGGGGCGCTTCCACCGCCGGTCGGCCGTGACCGGTCAGGTGCGCCCGCCCGCTACCCGGTCGGGTTCGGCGCCCCGGTGACGGACGCCGGCAGCGGATGCCCCCTGAAGTAGGCCAGGACGACCTGCGTGGCGCTGAACTGCGCGCGGGCCGCTCCCTTCGGGGGGGTGGCGTCGGGGTCCGGCCAGACGTGCCCGCCGCCCTGGACTGCCAGCAGGCCCACGTCACGCCCACCTGGGCAGGCCGTGTAGACCAGTCGTTGAATCGAGCTGGTGTCCCGCACCCAGGGGCCCGGCGGGCCGCAGCCCACAAATCCGGCGTAGCGGTCGAGCCGGGCCTGCAGCCGCTGCGCCTGGGTGCCGTCGAAGGGAGCGGGACGGTCGACCCCCCCGCCTTCCAGCGGCGTCACCGGGTCACTCGTACCGTTGACGGCCAGCAGACTCGGCGGCGGCCCGGAACAGCTGTCGGGCATGACGGCGGAGGCCACGGGGACCACCGCGGCGAACACGCCCGGCAGTGCGCAGGCCGCGGTCACCGCCATGTCCGCGCCGTCCCCGAGGCCCGTGGCGAACACCCGGCGGGCGTCCAGGCACATCCGCGCGGTCAGGTCGTTGACGATCGCGGCTACGAAGGCCACGTCGTCCGGCCCGACCGCGGCCCGACGCACGAAGTTCCACCTGCCACCCACGCCGTCCGGTCGGACGACCGCGTAGCCGGCCTTGGCGCCGAACTCGGCCAGGTGGGCGTAGCCCTCCACCGCGGCGGCGTTCTCCCCGAAAGCATGGAAGACGAAAACCAGCGGGAGCGACCTGGTCCGGGCATCCGCAGCGGGAACGGCGAGCTGATAGACGCGGGTGTCCGTACCGACCCGGACCGACTGCTGGCTCGACCCGGCCGGGATGCTCTTCCCGGACACGCATCCGCTCACCGCAGCCGGCGACGCCGACGCCGACGCCGACGGCGTACCGGAAGCACTCGCCGGACCCGGCGGCGCGCTCGCGGCACTGTCGGGTGCGCCCGCGCCGACCGACTGCTCGACCCGGGTGGCCGTGCCGCCGTCACCGCCACCGAAGTACAGGACCAGCCCAATAACGATCAGTATTGCCCCGGTCGCCGCGGTGACCGGCACCCACAGGGGGTTGCGGTGGCGACGGGAGACGGCCCGGCGGGAGGAACGGCGTTCACCTGCGGGCACGGCCGCTCCCGTCCAGCCTGCCGTCCGAATCCGACCCATCCGAATCCGGCCTATCCGTCCCAGCCGGTCCGTCCGGCCCGTCCGCGGCGAGCTGCCCGCAGGCTGCCGCGATGTCGCGCCCCCTGGTATCACGAACGGTAGCGGCTATACCGCGCAACCGTAACCGGCGGACGAACTCGCGCTCCCTGCGCCGTGCGCTGGCCTGCCAGGACACGCCCCGGGTCGGGTTGAGGGGTATCAGATTGACATGCGCAAGCCTGCCCGTGAGCAGCTCGGCCAGGGCATCGGCACGTTCCGGCTGATCGTTGACATCGTCGATCAGGGCGTACTCGATGCTGACCCGGCGGCCGGTCGTCTCGCCGTACTCCCACGCGGCAGCAAGGACCTCGGCCACGGGCCAGCGCCTGTTCACCGGAACCAGACGGTCGCGCAGCTCGTCGTCGGGCGCGTGCAGGGAGACGGCCAGCGTCACCGGCAGACCGGTGCCGGCGAGCCTGCGTATCGCCGGCACCAGCCCCACGGTGCTGACGGTGATCGAACGGGCGGACAGACCGAGGCCGTCCGGTGGCGGGGCAGTCAGTGCCCGCAGCGCCGTGATCACCGTGGCGTAGTTCGCCAACGGCTCCCCCATGCCCATGAACACCACGTTCGACAGCCGGGTCGGCCCGCCGGCAAGCCCACCGCGGGTGAGGACCCGAGCCGCCCCGACCACCTGCTCGACGATCTCGGCGGCGGACAGGTTGCGGGTAAGCCCGCCCTGGCCGGTGGCGCAGAACGGGCAACCCATGCCGCATCCGGCCTGGCTGGACACACAGACCGTGGCCCGGTCCGGGTAACGCATCAGGACGGACTCGATCAGGACCCCGTCGAAGGCCCGCCACAGCGTCTTGCGCGTCGCGCCGGCATCACAGGTCATGACCTTGGCCGGGGCCAGCAGCACGGGCAGCAACGCGCCCAGGAGCGCCGCGCGGGAGGCGGCGGGAAGATCCGTCATCACTTCGGCGTCGCCCGCGCCGAGGTGTCTGGCGAAGTAGTGCCGCGAGATCTGGTCCGCCCGGAAGGCTGGTTCGCCGAGCGACACGGCGAGCTCACGTCGCTGCGCGGTGGTCAGATCGGCGAGATGACGAGGCGGCCGCGCCCTGGCTGCGCTGACAAGCGGCAACGACCGGGAAACGGCGGACGAAGCAGCGCGGGGAGACGAAGCAGCGGAGGAAGCGGTCATGGCCCGTCCAGTCTGCCAGGTCACGACGGCGGCACGAAAGCAGTGATCAACAACCAGGCCACGGGAGCCGTGCAGAGCACCGAGTCCAACCTGTCCATGATCCCACCGTGCCCCGGCAGCAGGGTACCCATGTCCTTGATCCCGATGTCCCGCTTGAGCAGCGACTCACCGAGGTCACCGATGGTGGCGGTGCACGCGACCGCAAGACCCAGCACCACCCCCTGCCAGACGGCGGCGTGCAGGGTCCAGGCCATCGACACACCAGCGACGATCACGCAGGTGACGGCGGAACCGGCAAAGCCCTCCCACGACTTCCCCGGGGACACGTTCGGGGCGAGTTTGTGCCGGCCGCCGGAGAGCACACCGGCCGTGTAGCCGCCGATGTCACTGGCGACCGCGGTGGCCAGACAGGCAACCATCCGCCGAGGTCCGTCCGGTGGGCTGGTCAGCAGCGCGGCGAAACCAGCCGGTAGGCCCACATAGGCCGCGCAGAACGCCCCCGCGGCCACGTCGTGGAGCAGGTGACCGTCCCGGTAAGCAAGACGCCACGCGGTCACCATGACGACGGTCGCGGCCAGGGTCACCACCAGTCCGGAGGTACCCGCGGCGTAGGCGACCGCGGGCATCGCCGCCGTACCCGCCGCGAGCGGCGGCAACGCGATCCTTCCTCCGACCAGACGCAGCGCCCTGACCAGTTCATAGGTACCAACCGCCATCGCCACACAGATGACGGCGATCCACAGTGGACGGACGGTGAACAGGGGGACGATGATGATCAGGGCCAGCGCGACCCCGACGACGATCGCGGCCGGAAGATCCCGTCCAGCCCGGATGCCACGGACCCGGGGCGCGCCGACCACCCGCCCGGTGCGGGTCACGCCGTCATCCCCGCCCGCGGCTGCGGCCAGGCTTGTGGCAGGGCAGCAGCGGCGGACGAAGAGAGTACCGCCATGGCGCCTGTTCTACTCACGGCAGCGGACAACAACGCAGGACAACCGTCGGCTGTCGATGTCGTTCAGACCGCCAGCAGCTCCGACTCCTTGTGCCGCAGCAGCTCATCCACCTGGCTGACATAACGGTGCGTTGCCTCGTCCAGGTCCTTTTCCCCGCGCCGGCCTTCGTCCTCCCCGGCGTCACCGTCGCGAACGATGCGGTCGATCGCATCCTTGCTGTGGCGACGCACGTTGCGGATGCTGACCCTGGCCTCCTCCGCCTTCGCCCGGGCAACCTTGGCCAGGTCACGCCGACGCTGCTCGGAGAGCTCCGGGAACAGGCAGCGGATGATCGTACCGTCGTTGCTCGGGTTCACCCCGAGGTCGGAGTCACGCACGGCCTTCTCGATGGCGGCCAGCGAGCCCTTGTCGTACGGGGTTATGATCACCATTCTCGCTTCCGGGATGTGGAACGATGCGAGCTGGTTCACCGGGGTGGGCGCGCCGTAGTAGTCGACGAGAACCTTCGAGAACACCGACGGGGTGATCCGCCCCGTCCGGATGTTGGCAAAGTCGTCCTTCGCGACCGAGACCGCCTTGTCCATCTTCTCCTCGGCCTCGAGGAGTACATCGTCGATCACCGTCGTCCTTCCGTCCCGCCCTCGTCCACACTGACCAGGGTGCCGATCTTCTCACCGCGGACGGCTCGCAGTATGTTCCCTTCCGTCAGCAAGTCGAAAACCACGATCGGCAACCTGTTGTCCATGCACAGGCTGATGGCCGTAGCATCCATGACCTTCAGCCCACGAGACAGCACCTCGCCGTAGACGAGCGTGTCGAAGCGAACCGCATGGGGGTTCGTTGTCGGGTCGGCGTCATACACACCGTCGACCTTGGTGGCCTTGAGAACAGCCTGCGCCTTGATCTCCAGGGCACGTTGCGCGGCAGTGGTGTCGGTGGAGAAGAACGGCGCCCCCAGCCCCGCGCCGAAGATGACAACCCGACCCTTCTCCAGGTGCCGGATAGCACGCAGGGGCAGGTAAGGCTCGGCGACCTGCCCCATGGCAATCGCCGTCTGCACCCGTGTGACCACCCCCGCACGCTCGAGGACATCCTGCAGCGCCAGACAGTTGATCACAGTGCCGAGCATCCCCATGTAGTCGGCCCGGGCGCGGTCGACGCCGCGCTCAGCAAGGAGCTGCCCACGGAACATGTTGCCGCCGCCGACTACGATCGCGACCTCGATACCTGTCCGGCTCACCTCACCGATCTGGCGAGCGATCGTCGCAAGCGTGTCCGGATCGATGCCAAGCGACTCGCTACCGGCAAATGCTTCGCCGGACAGCTTCAGCAACACGCGTCGCCAACGCACCTCCGTGACGTCACAACCGGGTGGAGCCGCTTCTGCATCCCTGATGGCGTTTTCGATCACGATCGGCCCCCTTGCCGTCGGCTACGATCATCGGCCGGTGGATATGCACTGCGAGTAGTCTGCCCTACCCGATCGGGCTGCAGAACCTCTGGCCGCCACTTCCGATTCGTTCGACGTACACATGACGGACAGGAGGAACGAAACACCTCCTGGTGAAGTCGGCGATCTGTCACGTCGGCGCGGCTGACGTCGGCCTTCCCGGTCCTGTCGTCCCTCTCCCGGCGAGGGGGTAGCGCGGATCAGGCCGTCTTGACGTTGAACCGAGCGAACCGGCTAACTTCGATCTTCTCACCGAGCGAGGATCCGGCCTGCTCCAGCAACGCACGGATGGTGATCTTGCCATCCCGGACCCAGGCCTGCTCAAGCAGAACGACCGACTTCACATAGCCGTTCAGACGACCCTCCACAATCTTCGGGAGAGCCTGGTCGGGCTTGCCCTCCTCGCGAGCCGCCGCCTCGTAGATCTTCTTTTCCTGTTCGATGACCTCGTTCGGGATCTGCTCCGCGGTCACGTAGAGCGGATCCGCCGCCGCGATGTGCTGCGCAATGTCGCGTGCGAGCTGCTTGAACTGGTCGGTCTTCGCGACGAAGTCGGTCTCGCACTTCAGTTCCAGAAGAACACCGATGGTGGGAGGCAGCTGCGGGTCGGTCTTGTGCAGGTAGGACTCCACCAGACCGTTGGAAGCACTGCGCCCAGCCCGCTTGGCAACCTGCGCCAAGCCCTTCTCCCGCAGCCAGGACTTGGCCTTCTCGAAGTCGCCGTCGTTTTCGACGAGCGCTTTCTTGACGTCACTCATCCCGGCGCCGGTGAGTTCCCGGAGCTTGCGAATGTCAGCGGCTGTGATTTCTGCCATGGTGCTCTTCTCGTTCCGTCCGGCTGCTGGTGTTTGTGGGAGCTACCGGGCCTCCGGCAACGCGATCATTGTTTTTTCGCGCTGCCGGAGGCCGGAGTCCATGGGGTCGCTACTGGGTCTTGTGGGTCTTGCGAGGACGTGCTGGTGGTACGCCACGCACCACGCCCGGGCCGCGAGACCACCGACAGTGATATCAGGTCTGCCCTGCGCAGGCTTCGCGTGTGCCGCCGGTACGGAAGACTCCGGCACGACGGTACGGCTACGCGAAGGCGGGGCAGGGAGCGTCCGGGATGGTTCAGACCCGGGCGGTCGCGGCACCCACCGCGGAAACCGGATCGGAG
Source organism: Candidatus Protofrankia californiensis (assembly GCF_900634765.1). Classification (NCBI taxonomy): domain Bacteria; kingdom Bacillati; phylum Actinomycetota; class Actinomycetes; order Frankiales; family Frankiaceae; genus Protofrankia; species Candidatus Protofrankia californiensis. The sequence continues at coordinate 49,453 of NZ_CAAAFT010000412.1, forward strand.
TCGGGGTGTGCCACTGCGTTCGGCGGGTCGCTGACCGCCTGCTCCGCATCGGGGTCGGCTGCCGTCGCCGGCGCCGTCGCAGCTGCCGGGGAAGCCTGCCCCTGCAGCAACTCCTGCTCCCACTCGGTCAGCGGCTCCCCGCCGCTTGCCGCCTCCGGCTTGACGTCCACCGCAGTCGACCCGCCCGCACGGGAGACCAGCCCGTCCGCCACGGCGTCCGCCACCACCCGGGTGAGCAGGGTCGCGCTGCGGATGGCGTCGTCGTTGCCGGGAATCGGGTAGTCGACCTCGTCCGGGTCGCAGTTGGTGTCCAGGATCGCGACGACCGGGATTCCCAGCTTGCGAGCCTCGCCGACAGCGATGTGCTCCTTCTTGGTGTCGACGACCCAGACCGCACTCGGCACGCGGGTCATGTCCCGGATACCGCCGAGAGTCCGCTCGAGCTTGGCTTTCTCCCGGGACAGAACGAGCTGTTCCTTCTTCGTCCGGACCTCGGTGCCGCCGGTCAGCTCGATCTCCTCGAGTTCCTTCAGCCGCTGGAGACGCTTGTACACCGTGGAGAAGTTGGTGAGCATGCCACCCAGCCAGCGCTCCTTGACGTAGGGCATGCCGACCCGCTGCGCCTGCTCCTCGATGGCTTCCTGGGCCTGCTTCTTCGTACCGATGAACAGGACGGTGCCGCCGTGCGCGACGGTCTCCTTGACGAAATCGTAGGCACGATCGATGTAGGACAGGGTTTGCTGCAGGTCGATGATGTAAATGCCATTGCGTTCCGTGAAGATGAAACGCTTCATCTTCGGGTTCCAGCGCTTCGTCTGGTG
>NZ_CAAAFT010000413.1:0-6179 GCF_900634765.1 Candidatus Protofrankia californiensis
GGCCGCATCCGGTGGTCAGCTACGGCACCCGGGCGGCCACGTCCCCCATCCGGCCGACACCTGCGCAGCCGACCCCTCCACCGTCGGCGCCCGCGCAGCCAGCACCCGCACAGTCGCCCGCCGCACAGTCGGCGCCCGCGCGGCCGGTACCGCTTGCCGGCACCGTCAGCGTGAACCCGCTGTCGCCGACCGGTGCCGCCCTGGGATCAGCCGGACCTGCCTGGCATGCACCGCTGGACGGACCGCTCACCCTCGGCCGTGGCTTCAGTCCGCCGTCGTCACCGTACGGTCCCGGCCACCGCGGCATCGACCTCGTGGCCGCCCCGGGGGCACAGGTGCGTGCCGCCGGTCGGGGAATCGTCTCGTTCGCCGGCATGATTGCCGGGCGAGGCGTAACAACCATCAGCCACGGGTCGCTGCGGACGACCTACGAGCCGGTGGATCCAGCCGTCACCACCGGCCAGACGGTGGCTGCGGGCGAAACAATCGGCCGGCTCGTGGCCGGGCATCCCGGCTGCCCCGCGGATGCCTGCCTGCACTGGGGCCTGCGCGAAGGGGCTCGCTACCTCGATCCGCTCGGCCTGCTCCGGCGCCGGCCACCGAGGTTGTTGCCCATCGGGTGACATGCCCGCCGCTGTTCGTCGGTCGTCAGGCCCGTGGGTGCCCCTGCTCGAACGCGGCACGCAGTCGTTCCGGTGTGACGTGAGTGTAGATCTGTGTTGTGGCGGGACTGGCATGGCCGAGGAACTCCTGCACCGACCGGAGATCCGCGCCGCCTTCCAGCAGATGTGTGGCTACGGAGTGGCGGATGCCGTGCGGGCTCATCGACCCGGTCCCGTCGACCGCGGCAATACGGGCGTCAAGAATGCGCCGGACCGCCCTGGGATCGAGCCGGCGGCCACGCACCCCCAGGAACAGCGCCCGTCCACTGCCGGCTCCGGCAAGTACGGGGCGGCCGATCTCAAGCCAGGTCCGCAGTGCCCGCTGGGCGGGCACGCCAAAGGGGACGGCACGCTCGCGCCCACCCTTGCCACGGACTCTCACCAACCGTCGCTCGTCATCGACGTCGTCGAGGTCGAGACCGCACAGTTCGCTGACGCGGGTGGCGGTGGCGTACAGCAGCTCGAGTACGGCGTCGTCGCGGACGACAACCGCGGTCTGAGCGGGTCCGGGTGGGTCACTGCCCGAAACCGATCGGAGGCCCGTCGCCAACAGATCCCACGCCTGGGTGGCGGTCAGCACATCCGGTAGCGTCGCTGCTCGCCGGGGACTCGCCAGCCGCTCCGCGACATCGGTGGCCAGCCATCCTCGCCGAGCCGCGAACGCGCTGAAGCTGCGCGCCACCGAGGCCCGCCTGGCCAGTGTGGCGCTGGCAGCGCCGTTGGCACGCATCCCGGCAAGCCAACCGCGCAGCACTCCGAGGTCGAGACCGGTCAGTTCGTCGAGCCCCACGCCATGGGCGTACTTGCGCAGATGAGCGAGATCGGCCTGGTAGGCACGAACGGTTTCCGGGGACCGGTTCCGCTCAGTCGCCAGATGGCGAAGGTATGCGCAGACCGCGACGTCCCAGGAAGCCGCCGCATCCCGGGAAGCCGTGACGTTCCCGGAGACAGGATCCTGGGAGTCAGCGACCGCACCGCCCATCCGACGCACAGTGCCCTGCGCTCACCTCCGTGTCAACAACGGCCGGCTGGTTCGCAACGCCCCGATGTACCGGCCGCGGACGGTGCCCGGCCCAGTGCCGTCAGGCGGTATCCGTCGTTGCGGAGCTCCACCAGACCCTCGACGACCAGCGGACCCATCAGCGCCTGCACCGTTTCAGGCCGTTCCCCGAGTCGCTGTGCCAGCATCGCCGCTCCCACCGACCTGCGTGCCGGCATCACGTCCAGCATGCGGCGAACCAGCTCGGGCAGGCCGTCGCGGGAGCCGGTGTCCGCCGGCGGGTATTCGGCGAGCTCACCGATGCCGCCGATCTCCTCGCAGACCTCGGCGGCATCGGTGACCAGGACGGTCTGTTCGCGGTGGGTCCGTAGCAGACGGTGGCATCCGACGCTGGTGACACTCGTGACCGGCCCCGGCACAACCATCACCACACGCCCGAGGCGGCGGGCGTGACGGACGGTGTTCAGTGCGCCGCTGCGGTGGCCCGCTTCGACGAGAACCGTGCCCCGGGTCAGTGCGGCGATGATCCTGTTCCGGGTCAGAAAGCGCCCCCGGTACGGCGGGCTTCCCGGCGCCGACTCGCTGATGACCAACCCGTTGTCACGAATCCGCGCCAGCAGGTCGGCATGGGCGCGGGGATATGCGACGTCGACTCCTCCGGCCAGGACCGCAATCGTGGGACCGGATGCCGCCAGCGCCCCGTGGTGGGCCGCCGCGTCAATACCGAACGCCGCGCCGGAGACGACCGTCCAGCCCCGGTCGGCAAGTCCGGAGGCAAGGTCGGCCGCGACGGTCGTCCCGTAGGCGGTCGCCGCACGGGATCCCACCACAGCCACCGCCCGTTCACACAGCTGGCTCAGGTCCCCGTTTCCGCGAGCCCACAGCCCGAGTGGTTCTCCCGGTTCGGTGTCAGGGCCGTCGGGTAGCCGGCCGAAGACGTCCAGCGAGGACGGCCACTCGGGGTCACCCGGGCAGATGAACCGCCCGCCGAGGCCCGCCAGCAGGCGCAGGTCCCGTTCGGGGTCGACCGCAGGATGGCGGTCTCGCAGCCCCGCCCAGACCGCGACGGCTCCGCGGCGGGCCACCTCGACACCGATCGCCGGCCGGTCCGAGCCGATCGCGCGTGACAGAGCAGCCCTGGCCAACCGCTCGCTGTCACCGATCACTGCCACCTCCCGGGTAGGCGCAGGTCCAGGGCCATCCCGATCTGTGCCGGCCCCGGGGCCGGCAGGTCAGCCAGGTCCGCAAGGGTCCAGGCCACCCTCAGGACGCGGTCCAGACCACGCGCGGTGAGCTGCCCGGACTCGAAGGCGAGATCGGCCGAACGGGTCACCTTCGCCGGCAGCGCCCACATCCGCCGCAAGGCGGAACCGGGGATCTCCGCGTTGGTACGCCATGGCGTCCCGGCCAGCCGGCGGGCCGTCGCCTCCCGCGCCGCTTTGACCCGTTGCGCCGCAACCGCCGAGGTGTCGGCGTATTTGGCGTCCGCGCGCAGCTCGGCCCGGCTGGGCGCGGCAAGCTCGACCTGCAGGTCCACCCGGTCGAGCAGCGGACCCGACAATCGGGAGAGATAGCGCCGGCGCACCAGGCTCGGGCAGTCGCATGCCTTGACCGCGGCACCGTTGGCCCGGGCGCACGGACACGGGTTCGCCGCGAGCACCAGCAGGAAACGGGCGGGAAACCGCGCGCTCACCCGGGCCCGCGCCAGTTCGATCACCCCGCTTTCCAGCGGCTGGCGTAGCACGTCGAGGGTGATGCGGGCGAATTCGGGTGCCTCGTCGAGAAACAGCACGCCCCGGTGCGCCTGGCTGGCCAGGCCTGGGCGTAGCACGGTCGAACCGGCCCCGACCAGCGCCGCCGGCGTAGCCGAGTGGTGCGGGTTGCGGTACGGCGGACGGACCACCAGCGGGCAGTCCTCGGGCAGTAGCCCGGCCACGGAGTGCACCGCGGTCACCTCCAGAGCGGCCTCGGTGTCGAGCGCGGGCAGCAGGCCCGGCAACCGCTCGGCCAGCATGGTCTTGCCGCTGCCCGGCGGCCCCTGCATGAACAGATGGTGGCCGCCGGCGGCCGCCACCTCGACAGCGAGCCGGCCGCGCGGCTGGCCCGCCACGTCGACGAGATCGCCGGCTCCCGCGGCGCTGGACTGCGCCGCGTCGGTATCGGCCGCCACGGGCGGGGCCGGCTCGTACTCCCCGCGCAGTAGCCGGATCAGACAGTCCAGATCCCTCACCGGTTCGACGACGGCTCCCGGTACGAGCGCGGCCTCCGCGCCGTTCGCCTCGGGTACGACGACGCGTTCGATGCCGGCGTCGAGCGCCGCGATCGTCGCCGGCAGCACCCCACGGACCGGCCGCAGCCGGCCGTCCAGCGCCAGTTCCCCGAGAAGCACCCGACCGCGTAGCGCCTCCGGGGGGACGGTGGCCGCAGCCCCGAGGATCGCGGCGGCCATCGCCACGTCGAACCCGCTGCCGGACTTCGGCAGGGTCGCCGGGAAAAGGCCGACCGTGATCCGCTGGCTCGGCCAGTTCTGACCCGAGTTGACGATCGCGGCCCGGATGCGGTCCCTGGCCTCGTGCAGCGACGCGTCCGGCAGACCGACGAGGGTGATGGCCGGTAGCCCGTTCGCGAGATCCGCCTCGACCTCGATGAGGTGCCCGCGGACCCCCACGACCGCGACACTGAGCGCCCGCGCCAGCGACATCAGAACGCCCCCCGCAGATGTTCCACCCGCAGCGGGCTGTTGCGGGTGCGGTAGACCTCGACGACGTCGAAGCGAAGCGCCGTCGACGCATGTTCATGGTCGCGCAGCCACGCGAGCGCCAGCCGGCGGATGCGTGCGGCCTTGGCCGGCACCACGGCCTGTGCCGGTGTGCCGTAGCGGTCCCCGGAACGGGTCTTGACCTCGCAGAACACCAGATACGAACCGTCCCGGGCGACAATGTCGATCTCGCCGGCCGCACATCGCCAGTTACGGTCGAGAATCTCCATCCCGCACTGCGACAGATGCCGGGCAGCGGTGTCCTCCCCGAACCGCCCGAGCGCGTCCTTGACTCGCATCGTCCGCTCCCGTCCACGGGCGACGGACGCGCCCGTGGAGATCAGGGTGACCGGCGGGCCGAGGCAGGGCGAGAGCATGGGACGATCTGTGGATAAAACGGACTAATATCGCGAATCCATCCACAGGTAACGGACGGTAACCAGAGGCAACCTGAAAAGGCCGGAACCAGCCTGGAAAGGCTAGAGCTCGGCCTTGGTCAGTTCCTCGACGTTGATGTCCTTGAACGTGACCACCCGGACGTTCTTCACGAACCTCGCCGGCCGGAACATGTCCCAGACCCAGGCATCGCGCAGGGTGAGTTCGAAGAAGATCTCACCGGCGCTGTTGCGGACCTCGATCTGGTAGTCGTTCGCGAGATAGAAGCGACGCTCCGTCTCGATCACATAGGAGAAGAGACCGACGACGTCCCGGTACTCACGGTAAAGCTGGAGCTCCATCTCGGTCTCGTACTTCTCGAGGTCTTCGGCGCTCATGCGCTCTCCGTCGCGCTGCGTAGCCCGGTTCGTGTCACGGCGTCCTCCAGCCGCGACAGTCGTTCGCGTTGAGCTTGTGCCACATTGACATACGACATCCGATGCTGTTCGCACGGCCCGTACGCGGCCAGCGCCGCGGCGTGCCCGGCCGTTACATACCCCTTGTGCTGGGCGAAATCGTACTCGGGATGCCGGCGATGGAGATCTTTCATGATCCGGTCTCGGGTCACCTTGGCCACCACCGACGCAGCCGCCACACAGGCCACGACCTGGTCGCCCTTGAGCACGGCCGTGGATTCGGCCCCCAGCCCCGGCACCGCGAACCCGTCGGTGAGGACGTACCCCGGCCGCTGGGTAAGCCGTGCCACAGCGCGACGCATCCCGGCGATGTTTGCCACGTGCACACCCCACGCGTCGATCTCGAACGGCTGGATCACGACGGTCGCCCATGCCTGGGCGACGGACAGTATCTCGTCGAACACCCGTTCACGCAGCTGCGCCGACATCCGCTTGGAGTCCGTGAGATCGTCGAGGCGGCGCGATCTGCTCGCGGGGAGGATGACGGCAGCCACCACGAGCGGACCCGCGCAGGCGCCACGGCCGGCCTCGTCGACCCCGGCCACGGGCGCGAGCCCCCGGCGCCACAGCGCACGTTCGTAGCCCCACAGCCCGCAGTCACGTCGGATCACCGGGCTGGTCGGTGCGAACGGCAGGAGGTGCTCCGGCCGGACACCGTCGCCGGCGGGTCGCCAAGCGCTGCAGCGGTCGCCCGCGGCGACCGTCCCGCCGGGCCGACGGACCGTCGCCGTTGTCGTCACCTGTGTGCCTCCCGGGCCGTTTCGCCGATCGCGTCGGCAGGCTACCGGGCGAACCCCGCCCGCGCCGCACCATGGTGGCTCCTCCCACCACCGCTGCTCCCGCCAGCCCGACACCGACGAGCGGCACGGCCGCCGCCGCGGGTCCGCCCGCGGCGGCTGCGAAGATGT
>NZ_CAAAFT010000413.1:6314-10418 GCF_900634765.1 Candidatus Protofrankia californiensis
CCGCCGCGGGTCCGCCCGCGGCGGCTGCGAAGATGTCCGGCGGAGTCAGGATCGCCATCCGACCCAGCGGCCAGACCCGCACAAAGGCGCGGCCGACGACTTTGCTCTCCGGGATGGTGCCGTTCACCCGGGAGTCCGAGGACTCGCTGCGGTGGTCGCCCATGACCCACAGCTCGCCGGGTGGAACCTTCACCGGATCGAACTCGCGGCCCCCGCCGATCGGGCTGTTCTCGTACACGTACGGCTCGTCCAGCGGCCTGCCGTTGACCGTCACCCACCCCTGGGCGTCACAACATGCGACCGTGTCGCCGCCCACACCGATGACACGTTTGATGAAGTCCTTGTCACTGGGCGCGCCGAGCCCGAGCACCCCCTGGACCGCCCGGACCGCCCGGGAAAAGACGTTGCTCGGCGGCGTGATCAGCGTCTCGGCCCGTTCGAAACCGGTGCCGTCGCCGTTGAACACGACGATCTCTCCGCGGTGGACGTCCCGGAAGCGGTAGACAAGCTTGTTGACCAGTACCCGGTCGTTGACCAGCAGGGTGCGCTCCATCGAGACGGTCGGTATCCAGAACGCCTGGATGAGGAACGCCTTGATGAGCAGAGCAAGCAGAAAGGCGATCAGAACGAGCAGCGGCAGCTCGCGGGCGAACGAGCCGCGACCGCCGCGAGGAGTACGGGCTGGGCGCCGGCCGGCTGGCGGGTTGTCCGTGGCAGCCGCTTCGGCCCCCTGGACGTCCTGGCCGGTCACGTTCTCACCGATGACGTTCTCCCCGGTAGCGCCTGCGGCCTCGGCCTGGCGGCCGTCGTCGGTGACAGAGGCCGCGTGCACCTGGTGTTGACCGGGTTCACCGATGGAGCCCGGCTGCGGCTGGGTACTCGGTGCGCGCTCGGTTTTCCCGTCCTCGACCCGCGCGGAGGGGCCGGTCTGCTCGCTGTGCGGGTAGACCGCGTCGTCCGCGCGATCATCCGCGGAGCCGGCGGGAGGGGACCCACCCCAGCGCATCGGACGACTGTGCTCGGCTCCACTCACCGCGCCACCTCATGGGTTCGCCGACTTCGGCGGGAATGTGATGTCCGGGGAACCCGGTTGAAAACGATCGCTGACCACCCTACGCGACTGACCGGCTCCAATGACGGCACGGCGACGCGTGTTCGGTGTTCGCGTCGCCACACCGGCCGGTTGCGATCACGCCACGACCGGCCGTCCCGGCCACCTGCTGGTGGCGCAGCAGCTGTCAGCTCTAGCGCCCAGCCGGCCGACGCTTCTCCTTGATTTTCGCCGCCTTGCCGCGCAGATCACGCAGGTAGTAGAGCTTCGCGCGGCGGACGTCCCCGCGAGTCACAATTTCGATCTTGAATACCACCGGGCTGTGGACCGGGAAGGTCCGCTCCACGCCGACGCCGAAGCTGACCTTACGGACCGTGAAGGTCTCACGCACGCCACCACCCTGCCGCCGGATCACGACGCCCTGGAAGACCTGGATGCGCTGGCGGTTGCCTTCGACGACACGAACATGAACCTTCAGGGTGTCGCCCGGCCAGAACTTCGGGACGTCGGTCCTCAGCGACGCGGCATCGAGGCTGTCCAGGGTTTGCATGGCAGTCGCTTTCTCGCGGTGATGACGGGATGGATCGGATGCGGTCCGGCCGGCAGAAGTAAGCCACTTTAGCGGACCACGTACCCGCTCGCTCCGAGAGGTTTCAACCGGTGCAGCGGACGGCCGGAGACCGTATCCTACTGTGCCACACGAGCGTCCGAGTCGGTCTCACCCGTGCCGGAATGCTCCACGCGATGCTCCGGGCGGGACACTCGATCATCCCCAGTGGGTACGCGATCACACTCGGCCAAGTCGTCGCCGGCCGGATCGGCACCCGCCAGGTCGTCGCCCGCCGGGCGGTCTGGACGACCAAGCAGGTCCGGACGGCGGTGCGCGGTCCGCCGCAGGGCCTCCTCACGCCGCCATCGGCCGATGGCGGCGTGGTCCCCGGAGCGCAGCACGGCCGGAACCTCGTGGTCGCCCCACACCGGCGGTCGGGTGTACACCGGCGCCTCCAGCAGCCCGCTGGCGAAGGAGTCGTCCACCACGGACTCGGCGTTGCCGACGACTCCGGGCAGCAGCCGGGTGACCGCTTCCAGGACGACCAGGGTGGCGACCTCTCCCCCGGCAAGAACGTAGTCACCGATGGAGATCTCGTCGTCGGCCCACTCGTCGATGACGCGCGCGTCGATGCCTTCGTAACGGCCGCAGCAGAACACCAGCCACTGTTCGTCGGCCAGGCCGGCGGCGTACGCCTGCGTGAAGGACCGCCCGACCGGGGTCGGGACGATGATCCGGGGCCGCCGGCCGTCCGCCGCTCCCAGCGCGCAGATCTCGGTCAGCGCCGCCCACCACGGCTCCGGACGCATGACCATGCCCGGACCCCCGCCGTAGGGGGCGTCATCGACGGTCCGGTGCACGTCGTTCGCCCACTGTCGTAGATCGTGCAGATGGACGTCGAGGATGCCGCGCGCACGGGCCCGGCCGACCAGGGACAGCTCCAGGGGGCTCAGGTAGGCGGGAAAGATCGTAACTATATCGACGCGCACGGTTACTCCGCTACTCCAGGTCGAACAGGCCCGGCGGCGGGTCGACGACGATCCGGCCGTCCGGCACCTCGACCATCGGCACGATCTCGCGCACGAACGGGACGAGTACCTCGTGACCACCGACACAGTCGACAGCAAGCAGCTCCCCGGCGGCAGTGTGGACGACGTCGACGACTGCGCCCACGTCAACGCCGTCCACCGTGACTACCCGCAGCCCGACGAGATCACGGTCCCACCAGAGGTCGTCGACGTCCTCATCACCGTCGTCCGCGGCGGTGCCCACCTGGCCAGGCGCGATGGTGAGAACGAGCCCACGCAGGGTCTCGGCGGCAGTTCGATCGCCGATGCCCTCGAACCGCACCAGCAGGCGTCCGGAGTGCCAATGCGACCCTGCCACCACCAGGGACGTGGTCATGGGAGGGGCGCCGCGCAGTTGCGTCCCGGGGGCGAACCTCCGGTCGGGAACGTCCGTGCGAACGTCGATCGTCACGTCCCCACGGACACCGTGGGGACGACCGATCCGACCGACCACGACCGGCTCGTCCGCCGGACGGCCAAAGGCAGCACGACCATGCTCATTCAGTCCTGCCGGGACTCCGGGTCCCCTGGTCACCAGTGGGCCGCTGGACTCATGATCCATATTGTGGATCTTCCACTGTACTCACCGATTACCCACTAGTTACCCACCAGCGGGACCTACCGGTCGACGTCGATCACGTCGACACGCAGGCCCCGACCTCCCACCCCGGCCATGACCGTCCGCAGGGCACGGGCGGTTCTCCCGCCGCGCCCGATGACCTTGCCGAGATCATCCGGATGCACACGAACCTGGAGGGTTCGCCCCCGCCGACCCGACTCCATGTCCACGCGCACGTCGTCCGGATGGTCGACGATGCCCCGAACAAGATGCTCGAGGGCGGCTTCCAGCACTTACTGCCCCTCCGGAGTCGACGACTCAGCCGCCGCCGGCTCGGTCTTGTCACCGGCAGACGCGTCCTCCGTCGCCTTCTTGCCCTTCTTCGGCGTGGTGGCGGGCTTGTCGGTGAGACCGGCCGCGGCCCTGGCCGCAGCCTGGAACACCTCGCGCTTGTCAGCCTTGGGAGCCGCAACCTTTATCGGCGGTGGCGCGGGAAGGCCCTTGAACTTCTGCCAGTCACCGGTGACCTTGAGGATCGCCAGTACCGGCTCGGTCGGCTGGGCACCGACAGCAAGCCAATACTCGGCGCGCTCAGCGTCCACCTTGATGATGCTCGGGTCGGACTTCGGGTGGTACTGCCCGATCGCTTCGATGACGCGTCCGTCCCGCTTGGTGCGGGCATCCGCGACGACGATCCGGTAGTGCGGCTCGCGCATCTTGCCGAGGCGCTGAAGTTTGATCTTGGTTGCCACGATTGTCGAACTGCTCCAGACGTACGTCGGTAGTCACCGGACACCACGGTGCGGACGCGGAGTACCGGCAGCTGGGTTTGCCGAACGCCGCCCGCGGCACAGACATCCACCGCGACGACGCCGAT
>NZ_CAAAFT010000413.1:10923-12740 GCF_900634765.1 Candidatus Protofrankia californiensis
CCCGCCGCGCCCCTGCCCGGACGGCGGGAAACCACCGCCTCGCATCAGGGCCGACAGGTCGGGCAGCTCGCCGTCGCCGAGTCCGGCCGGAAGCCCACCGGGGGGGCCGCCGGCATGCCGTGTCTCGGCCGCGATCTTCTCCGCCTGCGTCTGCGCGGCGCGGGCGGCCGGGTTGCCCTTGCGTTTCGCGCCCTTGGCCTTCTTCGCGGCCTTACGGTTGGCCGCCGTCTTGGCGCGGAAGGCCCCACCGGGTCCGCCGAGACCGCCGGCCATCTGCTTCATGACCTTGCGTGCATCCTCGAACCGGTCGAGAAGCTGGTTGACCTCGGTGACGGTCACACCGGAGCCGCGGGCTACACGCGCCTTGCGGGACGCCTGGAGGATGCGCGGGTCATGCCGCTCGGCCGGAGTCATCGACCGGATGATCGCCACGACCCGGTCGACGTCGCGATCGTCGATCTGGGAAAGCTGCTCCTTCATCTGCCCCATGCCGGGCAGCATCCCGAGCAGGTTGGCGATCGGCCCCATCTTGCGGACGGTGAGCATCTGGTCGAGGAAGTCGGAGAGGGTGAACTCCGAGGCGGCCATCTTCGCCGCCATCTCCTCGGCCTGATCGGCCTCGAACGCCTTTTCGGCCTGCTCGATGAGGGTGAGGACGTCGCCCATCCCCAGGATGCGCGAGGCCATCCGCTCGGGGTGGAAGACGTCGAAGTCCTCCAGCGCCTCACCGGTGGAGGCGAACATAATCGGACGACCGGTCAGGTGCGCGACCGACAATGCGGCACCGCCGCGCGCGTCACCGTCGAGCTTGGTGAGCACCACCCCGGTGAAGCCCACACCGTCGGCGAATGCCTGCGCCGTGGTGACGGCGTCCTGACCGATCATGGCGTCGACGACGAACAGGATCTCGTCCGGAGAGGTCACGTCACGGATGGCGGCGGCCTGGCGCATCATGTCGGCATCCACGCCGAGACGGCCCGCGGTGTCGACGACGACCACGTCGTGCAGGCGGCGTCGGGCGTATTCCACCGCGTCACGGGCGACTGCGACCGGGTCACCCACGCCGTTGCCGGGTTCGGGCGCGTACACCTCCACACCGGCCCGACCGGCCACAACCTGAAGCTGCGTGACCGCGTTCGGACGCTGAAGGTCGGCGGCGACGAGAAGAGGGGTGTGGCCCTGGGCCTTGAGCCACCGGCCGAGCTTGCCGGCCAACGTCGTCTTGCCCGTTCCCTGCAGGCCCGCCAGGAGGATGACGGTGGGCGGCGTCTTGGTGAACCGCAGGGTGGTCGTCCCACCACCCAGGATCGTGACCAGCTCCTGGTTGACGATCTTTATGACCTGCTGGGCGGGATTCAGCGAGGCCGAGACCTCCTCGCCCCTGGCCCGCTCACGAACGGCGGTGATGAAGGCACGGACCACCGGCAGGGCGACGTCGGCCTCCAGCAACGCCACCCGGATCTCCCGGGCGGTGGCATTGATGTCGGCCTCGGACAGCCGTCCCTTGCCACGAAGTGACGAGAAAGCCTTGTCGAGACGGCTGGACAGGGTGTCGAACACGCGCACACTCCGAGATCGCTGGCGAACCGCAGTTCTCAGGGTACGCACCTGGCGGGCCGAGCCGGAGCCGGACCGCCCACCGCCATCTCACTACAGCGGCAACACCACCATGACATCCCGGCGAGGTGCGCCCACACGATGATCACAACCGAACCTGCCGTGATCTCCGCCCTCCGCGTCGAGGATGGCGGGACACCTCGCCGGACGTCGTCCGTCCCGGCCGTCACATCCAGCCGGGACTGAAAACCTCACCACGG
>NZ_CAAAFT010000413.1:12765-22631 GCF_900634765.1 Candidatus Protofrankia californiensis
TTCCGTCGTTGCGTTCCGTGGTTCCGTTCCATGGTTCCGTTCCATGGTTCCGTTCCATGATTCAGTCCGGTGGGTCTCCGAGCAGCGCGTCGACAAACGCCTCCGGGTCGAACGGAGCAAGGTCGTCCGGGCCCTCCCCCAGACCGACCAGCTTCACCGGGACGTCGAGCTCCCGCTGTACGGCGATCACGATGCCGCCCTTGGCAGTCCCGTCGAGCTTGGTCAACACGATCCCGGTGATGTCCACCGCCCGGGCGAAGACCCGAGCCTGCTCCACCGCGTTCTGGCCGGTGGTCGCGTCCAGCACGAGCAGCACCTCGTCGACGGGACCGAGCTTGGCAACCACCCTCTTGATCTTGATGAGCTCGTCCATCAGGCCGGTCTTGGTGTGCAGGCGTCCCGCGGTGTCGACCACCACCGTGCTCGCGCCGTCGCTGATTCCCCGCTTGACCGCTTCGAAGGCCACCGACGCCGGGTCGCCGCCCTCGCTCCCGCGTACCGTGTGCGCTCCGACCCGGCTCCCCCAGGTTTCCAGCTGATCGGCGGCGGCGGCCCGGAAGGTGTCCGCCGCGCCCAGCACGACCGTCCGGCCGTCCGCCACGAGGAGTCGGGCGATCTTTCCGCAGGTCGTGGTCTTGCCGGTGCCGTTCACCCCGACGACGAGGATGTTCGCCGGCCGGCCCTGCGCGAACGCCTGCAGCGTGCGGTCGGTGCTGGTGCCGATCTGGGCGAGCAGTTCGTCGCGCAGCAGGGCACGGACGTCCGCGGGCCGGCGCGCGCCGAGGACCTTCACCCTCGTACGCAACGACGTGACCAGCTCCTGGGTCGGTGTGACGCCGACGTCGGCGACCAGCAGGATTGTCTCGACGTCTTCCCAGACCTCCTCGTCGAGGTTGTCCCCGGACAGCAACAGCAGCAGGCCACGGCCCAGGCTGCTCTGGGAACGGGCCAGGCGCGCGCGCAGCCTTACCAGCCGGCCCGCGGCCGGTGCCGGCACCTCCAGCTCCGGTGCCTTCTCCAGTTCCAGTTCGAACAGCCCGGCCTCGGCGGCCTCGGGTCCGGTGGGGGGCGAAGGAATGCCGAGATCAGCCGGGAGATCGACTGTGTCGACCGTCCGTCGGGGGGAATCCCGCGGAACCTCGGCGTCGTCACCCACACCGGGTGAGTAGTCCGTCCCTGGATGTGGCCGGCCGCGGGTGGATGTGGTCTCCCGCCCGCGACGGCGGGTGCCCACCACCAGGCCGGCGGCCGTGACGAAGCCGAACACGACGATCGCGATAATGATGAGGACGTACTCCACGCCTTCGATCCTGACAGACCAGGCGTGCTGTGCTCAGGCCGAGGCACGCTCGCGGAGCCGTTGACTGATCACCGTGGTGACCCCGTCACCACGCATCGCCACACCGTAGAGCGCGTCGGCAATCTCCATCGTGCGCTTCTGGTGGGTGATGATAATCAACTGGGACTTTTCCCGCAGCCCTTCCAGCGCCTCCAACAGGCGGCCGAGATTGCGGTCGTCAAGGGCTGCCTCGACCTCGTCGAGGACGTAGAACGGCGACGGGCGGGCCCGGAAAATCGCCAGCAACAGCGCGATCGCCGTCAACGACCGCTCGCCGCCGGACAGCAACGACAGGCGCTTGACCTTCTTGCCCGGTGGCCGGGCCTCCACCTCGATACCTGTCGTGAGCATGTCATCGGGGTCGGTCAGGACCAGCCGGCCCTCGCCGCCGGGGAACAGGGTCGCGAAGACCGTCTCGAATTCCCGCGCGGTGTCCGCGAACGCCGTCCGGAAGACCTCCCGGACCCGCTCATCGACCTCCGCGACGACCAATAGCAGGTCACGGCGGGTGTTCTTGATGTCGTCGAGCTGGGTGGACAGGAACGCCGCCCGTTCCTGCAACGCCTCGAACTCCTCCAGCGCCAGCGGGTTGACCTTGCCCAGGCGGCCCAGCTGCTTCTCCGCGGCGGCCGCCCGCGCCGCCTGCTCGGTCCGGTCGAACGGGACGGGCTCGCCGTCGGCGGTGTCCGGTGGCACGGGGACATCCGGTCCGTACTCGGCGACCAGGTCGTCGGCGGCTATCCCGTGCTCGTCCAGCGCCTTGGTCTCCAGGGTCTCGACCCGCAGACGCTTCTCGGCACGGGCGAGCTCGTCGCGGTGGACGTCGTCACGCAGCGCGGCAAGTTCGGCTGCGAGCACCCGGACCTGCTCCCGGACGCCTGTCAGGCCGGACTCGGTCGCCCGGCGCAGCGCCTCGACACGCTGGCGTTCGGTGTCGGCGGCGACCAGTGAATGCTCCAGGGCCGCCAGGGCGGCGCCGGCGGCATCGGCCACCGCCGCGGCCACTGCGGCCTGACGTTCCCGGACCTCCCGGCGTCGCGCCGCGGCCATCCGCGCGGCACGTTCGTTCGCGGCGGAGCGCACCAGCGCGTCCGCGCGCCCGGCCAGCGCCCGCGCCCGCTCCTCGCTGGTGCGTACCGCGAGTCGGGCTTCCACCTCCTCGGCGCGCACGGCCGACGTTGCCGCAACCAGTTGATCACGCTCGGTTGACGGGCGTTCGCCGGCATCGGGTTCGGCCGAGGCCTCGGCCAGCGCCGCCTCCAGCTCCGCCAGCGCACCGTATGCCTGATCGCGGGCTGTTTCGGCCTGAACCCGGGCCCGTTCGAGACGTTCGATCTCGGCCGCACCGGACCGGTTCGCCCGCTCCAGCTGGGACAGCTGCTCGGACAGCGCACGGTGACGGGCGACGGCGCCGTGCAAGGCCGCAAGCGCCTCGTCGATCCCGGTCCGGGCCCGGTTGACCTCCTCGTGGGCGGCGGCAACCGCATCCCGGGCATGATCACCACGACCGGCCGCGGCGATCATCTGGGTTTCGGCCTCCTCGGCGGCGGCCTGCAACTCCAGCAGGGACGGTGCCCGGGCGCTGCCGCCGGTGGCGAGAGCCGGTCCGATCACGTCACCGGCCCGGGTGACCGCCCGGATGTCGGGATGCTCCCGGACCAGCTCGGCCGCAGCCGCAAGATCGTCAACGACCAGGGTGGCGGCGAGCATCCGCGCGACACCCGCGGCGTAGCGCGGATCGCTGACCCGGACGAGGTCGCGGGCGGGTACGCCACCAGCGCGAGCCTCCGGCGGCAGGGCCTTCGCCGGGTCGGTCACGGCGTCGGTCACGGCGTCCGGCGCGGGACCGTCGGCGGGGATCTCGGCGGCGACGACCAGGGACGCGCGTCCGGCGTCGACCGCCCGCAGCCACTCGAACGCGGCGCTGACATCGTCGGTGCCGGCGACGGCGACGGCGTCGGCGGCTGGACCCAGCACGGCCGCGACAGCCGCCTCCGCCCCGGGCTCGACCGACAGCCACGCGGCCAGACGCCCGAGGATGCCGGTGGGTGGTTCGACCTGATCCGCGGCATCCGTCCCGGCTGTCACCCCGGATTCCGCCGGCGTCACCGGCACGGCGCCCGCGCCTGCCACCGTGACAGCTCCGCCCGCCCTGCCCGCGGCCTGGCCCTTCCCGCCAGCCCTGCCCTTGCCACCGTCCCTACCGCCGCTGTCCCCACCGCCGGCCTTGCCCTTGCCGCCGCTCGCCCGGCCGGCCGGCCGGCCCTGCCAGGTACCGGCGGCGACGTCCAGCAGCGCCGCGGCGCCGTCGCGCGGGGTCAGCGACAAGGTGAGCGCCTCCCTGCGGGCCTGCCAGGACGCCCGGTCGCGTTCGGCGGAACGCTCCTGCGAGCGCAGCTCCTCCAGGCGATCGGTGGCGGTGGTGTGGACCGCCACCGCCTCATCATGGCGCGCGGTGAGTTCGCTTCGGGTGGTCTGTATCCGGGCGAGCTCCGATTCGAGCGCGATCCGTTGATCGCTCGTTTCCCCACCACGCAACCGGGCCGCGTCCACCGCCTCGGACATCCGGACGATCTCCGCCTCGGCACTGGTGGCCCGGGATCTGGCGGCCTCGACCCGTCCGGCCAGCCTGGCAAGGTTCTCCCGCCGGCTTGACGCCTCCCGCACGGCCGCGACCAGCGCCTTTTCCTCCCGGGCAAGCGCGGCTTCGAGCTGCGCCCGACGAGCGACGACTCCCTCGAGGCTGTCGCGGTCGGCCTCCAGCCGGACGACCAGAGCGTTCTCCTGCTCCCGGACGGCGGCGGCCTCCTGCTCCAGCTGCTCGGGGTCGCGACCGCTGCGTTGCTCCTCGGCGCCGGCCCGCAGCAGCCGGACCCGCTCGGCGGCCAGCGACCGGGTGCCCCGGATGCGTTCCCGCAGGGACACCAGGGCGTGCCAGACCTCGCCCGCGGCGGCTGCCCTGGGAGTCACCGCGGCCAGCTCCGCCTCCAGCGCCTGCTCGCGCTGCTGACCGTCGGCATGGGTACGACCAATCGTGGCAACGCGGACCCGCAGCGCCTCCTCGTCCCTGATGTCGGATGCCAGGTCACCACGGGCCGTAACGATGTCGTCGGCAAGCAGCCGCAGGCGGGAGTCACGCAGCGTCGCCTGAATGACGCCGGCCTTGCGGGCGATTTCCGCCTGCCGGCCCAGCGGGCCCAGCTGGCGGCGCAGCTCGGCGGACAGATCGGTGAGCCGGGTGAGGTTGGCGGCCATCGCCTCCAGCTTGCGCAGCGCCTTTTCCTTGCGCTTGCGGTGCTTGAGAACGCCGGCCGCCTCCTCGACGAAGGCACGGCGGTCCTCCGGGCGGGCATGCAGGACCGCGTCGAGCTGCCCCTGCCCGACTATGACGTGCAGCTCGCGGCCGATCCCGGAATCGCTCATGAGCTCCTGGATGTCCAGGAGCCGGCAGGTGCTGCCGTTGATCGTGTATTCGCTCTCGCCGCTGCGGAACATCAGGCGGCCGACGGTCACCTCGCTGTAGTCGATCGGCAGGGCACCGTCGGTGTTGTCGATGGTCAGCAGCACCTCCGCGCGGCCCAGCGGCGGACGCGACGGAGTGCCCGCGAAGATGACGTCGGACATGGTGCCGCCGCGCAGCGCCTTGGCTCCCTGTTCGCCGAGAACCCATGCCATGGCGTCGACGACGTTGCTCTTGCCGGAGCCGTTCGGCCCAACCACGCAGGTGATACCGGGCTCGAGGTGCAGAGTCGTCGAACTCGCGAACGACTTGAAACCCCGCAGGGTGAGGCTCTTGAGGTACACCGGTCTCCGGAGCTGTCGCAGAGAACGGGCAGCGGACAGCCGGACACACGGCGCAACCGGCAGCTGGGCCGGTTGCGCGTGCATGGACCCGCCCAGCCACCACGCCCGAAGGGACGATCGACTACCCACGATACTGCGGTGTCCGGTACCCGACCGGGACGGGTGCACCGGCACGGCAGGCACCGGAAGGTGAATGGCATCACTGGCAGGAATCGACGTAACTCACAACGTCACAGACGCGATGGAAGACACCGACGAGAGGTTTCGCGAATGCCGCCAGCAGCACAAAGGGACGTTCCCCATGAAGAGAAACGTCCCTTAACTCCCGCTACGGGTCCGGGAGGATCAGGTCAGCGCGGGCTCCGCCTCGAACACCCGAAGTTCATCCGAGACATCAACGCCTTCAAGAGCATCATTGAGAGCGCGGGTACGCGCGAGTTCGTCCTCCAGTTCTGCTACACGCGCACGAAGTCGGCGTACCTCATACGACAAACGAACATCGCTGCCAGAGCCGACGTGGCCGAAAAGGGCCTTCGCCATGATAGTGGTCCTCCACGATGAGTGACCGAGCGGGTGCAGGATGCGCTGCGACCTAGCCAACCGGCTCAGGCAGGCCACACGACGCACCAGACAATGAACCAAGGATCGCACGCCAAGCGACCGAAAGTCAAGACGATGCCATACCCCGCTCGCCGGCGACGGCGTTTTGTCGAGATGGAGACACCCGGCCGTCGGCGCATCCGTCAGCACGAGGAGGTGGATGCCGCCGTGCCGCCGGACCGACAGGCCGGCCACCGGCCGCACCTCCCAGCAACCCAAGGACTCAAGCAACCCGAAGACCTGGGCGCAGACATCCGACCACGAGCGCGCGGACGCCGGACCGGGCGAAAGGAGTGCTCACTTACGAACAAAATTCAGCAGGTCACCTCTGGGTTGCGACCAGGAGTACGTCACCTGTGTCGTCCGACCGGGCGTGTGCCCCGCCCGCAACATTTCCAGAAGGGTCTGACACGCCGCGCGCGGACCCTCCACGATCACCTCGACTCGTCCGTCCGAGAGATTCGTCGCGGAACCCACCAGGCCGAGCCGGCGCCCTCGCGATCGAACATATGCGCGAAAACCAACACCTTGAACGGTGCCCGACACCCATGCCGTAAGACGGGCATGGGACACAGGGGATGCGGAGCCGTCGGACGGATCGCAATCACCCTGATCGGCTGATCCAACAGGAACGTCGTGCATGGAGGCAGGAACGTCGTGCATGGAGACGGTAGGATACCGGATCACTGTGGACACAACACATTCTCCCCGCTTCCGCCGGCCCCGGATGCGCTCGTATCGCCGCGGTCGAGTCATGATGATGACGGTGTGCGCCGTCGTCATCCCGTCGACGCTGCTCCTTGGCGGCTGCGGCCAGAACTTCGAACAGGACGGCGGCGTGCTGCCGGTACCGAGGGCCAGCACCGAAGGTCTGCGCAGCGCGACACCGCAGCCGGCGCCCGCCGCACCGACCGAGGTGATCGGCCCTGGCTACGCTCCGCCCCGGACGTCGGGCCCCACCCAGACGGCGGTCCCCAACATCCCCGGCGGCAAATACTAGCGATCCGGAGGCTCTTGGCCGTAGGCGGCGCGAAAAACATGATCGTGTCGTCTTTGGCCTTCTCAGCAGCGCTACCCGTACTAGGCAGCGCTGCCCGTCAGCGCCTGACCGGGTTCGGCGATATCGCGCACCTCCGGTGCGGTTGCCGCGAGGGTGGCGTGTAGCCGCCGACCGCGGGCCACCACCGATGCCACCGGTCAGGCCGCCACCATGTCGAGGCCCTGTTTCCCGGTGTGCGCGGGGGCAGATTCCCACGGCCGGCACAATGGTCCCGGCAGCGGAGCGAGAGACAGCCGATGAAACGGGGGGCTGGTTTCCCAAGGCTCGCAGCTCGTCGTGGCCACGCACTCGCCGATCCTGCCCGCGGTTCCGGGCGCCCGGATTCTGCAGATCGACCCGGACTGCGCGATCAACCAGGTCGGCTATGACGAGGCTGAACCAGTGGTGCTGACGCGCGGGTTTCTGGCCAGCCCGGAACGGTTCCTACGTCACCTGTTCAATGACGAGCCGTGATCTTTCTGATTACTTTCGCAGCGTTGTGATGCAACGGGATGGCGATACCCACCCTTTCCGGTTACAGCTGCTTGCGGCGGGGGTTACCGGCGACGCGGTTGTCGGTGCCGATGTCGGCCCGCTGCCCGGCCTGAAAGCCGGCCGGCCCGCCCGACCCGGACAGGTTCCGGGATCGCGTCGTGCGCAGTCGCGGGTACACCTCGGCGACGTGCCGGTCGACCCGGGCCGATCGGTCGGCGAGTACGAGCTCGACCGATCGGCCGCAGGCAGGCCCCTGCCTGTGACGTTCCCGGGCCGCGGCCTCGGCTTTGGTCAGCCGGTCCTGGACGGCGATGGCGAACCCGGCCATCCAGGACCGGCGGAACGCGCGGGCGTCCTCCGAAGGTGGCACCCGAACCAGCGCGAGGGCGTGCGCCTGCTGGACCAGCAAGGACGTGTAGAGAATCTGGGTTCGTTCCAGATCGGCCGCCATCCCGAACAGGTGCGCCGTGTGCGCGGTCGCACCGAGCAGCGGGTGCGTCCGGTGGATCAGCCGGCATCCGAGCGGACCGGCGATACCGGCCAGAAGAGTGATCTTGTCGCGGGCGTAGGGATGGTCGATGTTCAGGACGACGTCCCCGGCGACCGCTCGAGTGGGTACTGCCTCCTCGAGCAGCGCCCGGTCGATGCCGTACTGCGCGATCAGGTCCGCGGCCTTGTCGTTGTAGGACTCCCGGGCCTGTTCGGGCAGGCCCTCGGCTTCGGCCATCGCCAGCAGCTTGCGAATCTTTCCAAGGGCCGCGTCCGCATCCATGACGTCTGCTCCGCTCCTCCTGCTACCAGCTACTACCAGCTGCTACCAGCGAGCTCTTCGCGGGCGTGGTTGGCAGCGCGGACAGGTGAAGCTCGACCGGTTCATGAAGGCATCCCGGCGGATCGGGGATTCGCATCGTCCACAGGGCCGGCCCGTCCGCCCGTAGACCGCAAGCGAACGGTCGAAGAGCCCGCTTTCACCGTTGACCGACACGTAGAGCGCGTCAAAGGAGGTGCCACCCGCGCGTAAGGCCTCGAGCAGAACCTCGCGTGCCGCCTGGAGTAACCGGTCAAGTTCGCTGCGGGTCAGCGTCTCGGTCGGACGCGCGTAGTGCAGCCCCGCTCGCCACAATGATTCGTCTGCATAGATGTTACCAATCCCGCTGACAAGGGTCTGGTCGAGTAGCGCCCGCTTGATTCCGGTCCGGCGTCGGCGCACGGACGCGACGAAGTCGGCATCGGAGAAGTCCGGGTCGAGGAGGTCCCGAGCGATGTGCTCTATCGGTGCGGGCACGCCCGAACCGGCCGGGACGACCGCCAGCCCGCCGAAGGTACGCTGGTCGACAAATCGCAGTTCCCGTCCTGCGTCGGCGAAGGTGAAACGCACCCGCAGGTGCGTCTCGTCGGGCTTGTCCGTGGCGACCACGAGAAGCTGGCCGCTCATCCCGAGATGACCCAGCAGCGCAGCGCCATCGTCGAGGGTCAACCACAGGTATTTGCCCCGGCGGCAGGCAGCCTCGATCGTGCGGCCCGCGAGCACCGCGGCGAAGTCGGCGGCACCGGCGGCATGCCGCCGGACCGCCCGGGGATGATCGACCAGCACCGTGGCGATCGTCCTGCCGAGCAGTGCCCGCTCAAGGCCGCGGCGGACCACCTCGACCTCGGGAAGCTCAGGCATCGGGAAGCTCAGGCATCAGAAAATGCGGATTCACCGGACGCGTGGTTGCCGGTCAGCCGTTACCCGTGCCCACGGCCGCTTCGGAATGGCCGTGGGCGGTATCGGTGGCATCGAGTGATCCGTCGGAACCCTCGGACGCGGCCTGGACACCGTCCTGGCCATCCGCCTCCAGTGCCTGGAACGCGGCGGCGGCCGCCCGCTGCTCGGCCTCCTTCTTGCTGCCCCCGTCGCCGTGACCGAGTACTTGACCGGCCACGACAGCACGGGCGGTGAACCGTTTGGCGTGGTCCGGCCCGAACTCGTCCACCTGGTACTCGGGGGGACCGAGCAGCAGGCTGGCCGTGCGCTCCTGCAGCGACGTCTTCCAGTCGAGTCCGGCGCCCCGGCCGGCGGCGACGTCCAGCAACGGGTCGAACAAGCGGTGAACGAACTCGGAGGCGGTCCCCAATCCGGACGACAGGTAGACCGCGCCGATCAGCGCCTCCAGGGTGTCCGCGAGGATGCTGGCCTTGTCCCGCCCGCCGGTGGTCTCCTCGCCACGGCCGAGCAGCAGGTAGGGGCCGATGCCCTCCTCCCCCAGCGTGCGGGCGACCTCGGCCAGAGCCCGCATGTTGACCACGGACGCGCGCTGCTTGGCCAGCTGCCCCTCGGGCAGGTCGGGGTGGCGATTGAACAGGGCGTCGGTCACGACCAGGCTGAGCACCGAGTCCCCGAGGAACTCCAACCTCTCATTGGTCGGCAGGCCACCCTGCTCGTAGGCGTACGAGCGGTGCGTGAGCGCCAGCTCTAGCAGGTCGACGTCGACGGGCACGCCGAGTGCGGCCCGCAGGCCGTCCCGGGGTACCGGTGGAGGCAGGCCGCGAGTCATGCCGGCAACCCGGCTCGGGTCCGGCGGCGGGCAACGAGATCGGCCAGGGCCA
>NZ_CAAAFT010000413.1:23159-28632 GCF_900634765.1 Candidatus Protofrankia californiensis
ACGGATGCCTGCGCGATCGCCCTCGCGATACCCGAGCCGGTTGAACCGGACCTGCCGCCCGCGACGACCACGATCCCGTCGACGCCAACCACGAATGCTCCCTCCTGCGGATACCACCCCGACGGCGCTTGCGGCGGCTGGTCACCAGACTCTGCCACCGCTTGCAGCCACGAGACCACAACGGCCCCGATCGAACCGTCACAGACCACGACATCGGCCTGCCCACCGGCCACCACCCCGGCGGCGTCGACGGCACCGACGAAGTCAAGGTCCAGCCCGGCGAGAAGCTCGCCGGCGCCCAGTCCACCAGCGCCTGACCCACCGGCACCTGGTCCACCGACGCCCGGTCGACCGGCGTCGAGGCGCGGCCCGCCGCGGTGGACCGGCCCCGCCACCAGCAGGCCGATCCTCGGACGCGCCACGTCCAGGCAGACCGTGGCGTAAGCCGACCCGACGACCGCATACTGGACGAGCTGGTCGGCGCTGGCACCGGTGGCCGCGCCCGCGTCCAACAGGATCGTGGATCGTGACGGGGAGCCGAGCAGCACGGCGAGCGCCGGCCGCGTCGCCCCCGTCGCGGGCCCGAGGGTGAACGAGGCAGCGGCCACGAGCGCTTCGGACGGACCAGCGGAGACGACCGCGTCCACCACGCCATCTCTGATCAGCCGGGTCGCGACACGGACCGTGGCATCCCGCCTCGAGCGGACCTCACGGGCCGCGTCCTGGCCAGGACCGATCAGATGGGGCGCTTCGACGAGCCGTAACCGGCCACCGACAGCGAGCCTGCGCTCGGCCAGCAGCCGTTCGGCAACCCCGGACGGACCGACGAGGCTGACCTCCAGCGACTCGTCGGTGCCCAGCGCGCTGTAGATGCCGTTGACGACCGCATCCGGTGCGCCATCACCACCGAGCAGATCGACCGCGACGTGTGTCACGCCACTTGGCTCCTCGGGGACCTGGGCCTGCGGCAGCGCGAGAAAAACATGATCGCGCCGCCTTCGGCCCTCTAGATGTCGAGGACCTGTCGGTCGTTGTAACGCCCGCACGTCGGGCAGACCGTGTGCGGACGGGTCACATGACCACGGGGGCATTTTGCAAGGGCCGGGGCCTGTGTCTTCCACTGTGCCCGCCGGGAACGGGTGTTGCTGCGCGAGGTCCGACGCTTCGGGACTGCCACTAGTCCTTCTCCTTGTTCTCGTTCTTGTTCTCGTTCGGTGACGGGTTCTCGATCAGTGACGGCAGCGCCGCCCACCTGGGGTCGACACGGGCGTGAGCGTGATCGACATCAAGATCGTTCATTCGTGCTCCGCAGTCGGCACACAGGCCGGCGCAGTCCGGCCGGCAGCAGGGGGACAGCGGCAGGCTGAGTACCAGCGCGTCACGCAGCACCGGTTCGAGATCAAGATGGTCGTTCACGACCTGGAAGGAGTCGTCCTCGGGGTCGTCGGGGGCTCGGTCCGGGTAGTAGAACAGCTCGCGGATGTCGACCGTGATGTCGTCCTCGATCGGGTCGAGGCAGCGCGAGCACTCACCCGCCAGTGGAGTGAATGCCGTGCCGCTGACCAGCACGCCTTCCATCACGGCTTCCACGCGCAGATCCAGTTCGATGGGCGCGCCCGACGGGACGTGGATCATTTCGGTGCCCAGCTCCGCCGGGGCGGGCACCTGCGTCACGACACGCTTCATCGAACCCGCTCGGCGGCCCAGCTCACGAATGTCGAGCACGAGCGGACCCCGAGGGGCCCGGCGGCGGAATGACGGCGCAGTCATGGGGGAGGTGCCTGTCGTTGCCACGGAGTACCGGATTCACAACTCTCGGGTGTCGCAGATGGCCGACCGCGTGACGATGACGCGATCATGATCTGTGGCTCGTCGGTCAGTGGGTTGGTGCCCGGGAATCCAGGTACCGGAGACCACCCTATCCGATCGTCTCGCGAAATCCGCTCACCGTCACCGCGGGACGGACCACGGGACGAACCTCAACACGGTCCGCGGCACGGTCCGCGGCACGGACGCCGGCCTCGGGGCCGCCAGCGGGCGGACGATCCCCGACCGCCACATCAATGACCGGGACCGGTGCGCCCGAGCATCCGGACAACCCGGCGGCCATCGCCTGTCCGCGTGTCGTGAACCATCGCAATGATCGCTTCAAGGAGACATATGAAGATCCGCCGTAAGCGGTAGACCATGGCCATACGCCCGGGTTGACCGCGAGTGATATCAGCCATTCACGGTAAGGGTTGCTCAGTCCGGACAGTCTTGCCGGCGGCTGTATATCGACCACATCGCCTACGAGCACATCGCCTACGAGCGAAGCGACCCGGGCGCCCGACAACCAAATCACATCGACCCAGTCCCCGCCCATACCGGCCCGCCGTCCGGCGGGCAGACAGCGTATGGCCGCATCCGTGGTCGCCTGATCCGACAGCCGCCGTCGGAACAACCGGAGCACACACTCCGAGTCGAAACGATCGTTCCGCTCATGGCATTCGCGGATCACATCACACTTTATTCAAGACCATCCGCGGGATCGATTCCGCGCCGAGGATACGCAGTACATACGCCTGACGGGTGCTACAGCGGATCTTCAGCCGCCCGCCCGGCGGCATTCCGGCCGCCAGCCTGATGATCACCCCGGCACCATGGGCGTCCAGGAAGGAAAGATCCGTCAGGTCCAGTAGCAAGCAGCAGTCCCTGAACCGCGCGAACGCCTGCTCGAGACCGGTGATGAACTGCTCGCGAGTAAGTAGATCAACTTCTCCGGCCAGCCTCAGGCCGGACTCGGTATCCGCAATATCCAGGGATCCGATACCTTCGAGTACCGTCATAGGGTGGACGCCGTCCATGGAGTCCAGCAGTTCCTTGCTGAAACGCTTCCGGTCGTAGCAGCAGATCACACTGCACCGTGGATCGGTGAACAAGGCCTTGAGCTCGTACTCGTAGGTGACGAGCCGGTCAAGATCCATGTCGGGATCCAGTGCCCAGGCCATGTCGGCGCAGGCTCGAAATCCCGGGTACTCCTGCCGGTACGACAGCTCGATCTGCTCCTGATACCGCTGGATCTGGCCCTCGATGGAGAACCGAGTAGGCGGCAGATACATCGATTCAGTGCTCTCGATGTTCAGTTGGCCGCGCTCCCATGCCGGCTCCACCGGCGGACCATGGGAGTCCAGCCGGGCGAAGATCTCGCTCTTCGAGAGGGCGGGGTCGGTGATGAGCAGTACCTTCTCGCCCTTGGCGAGCCCTCGCTGACTGTAGACGGCCAGCACGCTCCAGTGCGCGTCGTCATCGACGAAACTCAGGCATGCGTGATCGCCAAGCCCCATCCGTCCTACAGATACAACCCGACGCGCACCCATATCAACACCCTGCGTAAAAACCTCCACAATGTAGCTATGGCATCAACTGGCTAACGGTCCACGGCCCGATGGCGCTTGTCAAGGTGGGCCCGGGGCCCCGCGGGCGCGGCCCCGGGCGGAGCACCGTCCGCTCTCTCGCTCAGCGGGCGAGACGTTCGCGCAACTGCTTGAGCACGATGTCGGGGACCAGGCCGGACACGTCCCCACCGTAGGTGGCAACTTCCTTGACCAGGCTGGACGACAGGAACGCATACTGCGGGTTCGTGCTCATGAAGAGGGTTTCGACGCCCGCGAGCGAATGGTTCATCTGCGCCATCTGCAGCTCGTAGTCGAAGTCGCTGACCGCGCGCAGGCCCTTGACGATGGCCTGAATGCCGCGGGCGCGGCAGAAGTCGACGAGCAGACCGTGAGACGACTCGACCACCACGTTGGAATGATCACGGGTAACCTCACGGATCAGTTCTATCCGCTCCTCCACGGTGAAAAGGTTGGCCTTGCTCTTGTTGATGAGCACGGCTACGACGACCTCGTCGAAGAGCCGGCTGGCACGACTGATGATATCCAGATGACCGTTGGTGATCGGGTCGAATGAGCCTGGACAGGCAGCCTTTCTCATGATCCGGAACCGTACCAGAGCACCCCCTCACCGTACGCGCGATTGCGGATAGTAATAAGACCATCCGGCCAGACCGGCGGCCCGCTGCGTCGCGAGCGCTCCACGACACACACCCCGTCCGGTTCCAACCAGGCACCGGACACCAGCCCGGTGAGTACCTCGGTCAGCAGGGCGTCCGGAAGCGCATACGGAGGATCCAGGAACACCGCGTCGAACGCACACTCAGGCGTGATTTCCATCACATGCTGGACGGGCCGGGAAAGGATCTCCACACCGGCAAACTCCAGTGCCGTCGCATTCGCGTGCAATGTGCGGACCGCCGCCGCCGACTGATCGACGAACAGGACATGGGACGCCCCTCGCGACAGCGCCTCGAACCCGACCGCGCCGCTGCCGGCGTAGAGATCGGCAAACCGCGCGCCGCGCAGCTCGACCAGGGAAGCGAGCGTGTTGAACAGGCCCTCCCGCGCCCGGTCGGACGTCGGACGGGTCCCACCCCCCGGCGGCACCCGGATGGGTCGCCCGCGCGCAACCCCGCCGATGATCCTGGTCATTTCCTGTTTCCGTCTTTCCGGTAGCCGCTGCGGTCATCCTTTTTCCAGATAGGCGGCCCGGGCCTCGTCGAGGGTGGCCGCGAGCGCCGCGGCCAGGGCCGGATGCGCCGACAGCCGTGGATCGGCGTCGACGAGGGCTGTCGCCTCGTCTCGCGCAGAACGGATCAGCTCCTCGTCCTTGAGCAGTTCCAGCAGGCGCAGGGAGCGCCGGCCGCCGGACTGGGCCGCACCCAGCACGTCGCCCTCACGCCGCTGCGCAAGGTCGAGACGGGCGAGCTCGGCTCCGTCGGAGGTGGCCGCCACCGCAGCAAGGCGCTCCCAGGCGGGCGAGCCGCGCTCCGCGTCGGTGTACAGCAGGCACCACCCGGGCGCGCTGCCACGACCGACCCGGCCGCGCAGCTGGTGGAGCTGGGAGACGCCGAAGCGATCGGCGTCCACCACGACCATCACGGTCGCGTTCGGCACGTTGACCCCGACCTCGATCACCGTGGTGGCCACGAGGACGTCCAGATCCCCCGCGGCGAACCGAGTCATGATCTCATCCTTGTCGTCCGGATGCAGCCGGCCGTGCAGTGTCTCGACCCGCAGACCGGCGAGTTCGACCGCACGCAATCTGGGCAGCACGTCGAGTACAGCGGCGCTCGGCCGGCGACCGGCCGCGGCGGTGTCCGCCCGCGTCGCAGTCGGACCGGCCGCAGCGGTACCCGTCTGTGTCACGGCCGGACCGGCCATCGCATCCGAACCGGCGGCCATGGCGTCGACAGTGACGCGGTCCTCGACGCCGCGCCCGGCAAGGCCCAGGGCCACGTCACCGGCGGTGTCGGCGGTGTCGGCGGTGTCGGCGGTGTCGGCGGTGTCGGCGGTACCAGCATCATCGACGGTGTCGGTGGCGTCCCCACCGATACGGGGGCAGACGACATAGGCCTGGTGGCCCGCGTCGACCT
>NZ_CAAAFT010000413.1:28657-33958 GCF_900634765.1 Candidatus Protofrankia californiensis
GTCCCCACCGATACGGGGGCAGACGACATAGGCCTGGTGGCCCGCGTCGACCTCGTCCCGGATGCGGCCCCACATGCGGTCGGTCCACTTCGGGACCGCCGCGGGCACGACGAACGTGGAGATCGGTGAACGGCCGGCGGGCAGTTCGGTGAGGGTCGACACCTCCAGATCACCGAAGACGGTCATCGCGACCGTCCGCGGGATCGGTGTGGCGGTCATCACCAGCAGATGCGGCGGATGGTCGGACCGGGACCGCAGCGCGTCCCGCTGCTCCACCCCGAAGCGGTGCTGCTCGTCGACGACCACAAGAGCAAGATCGCGAAATACCACCGACTCCTCGAGCAGGGCATGCGTGCCGACGACCAGGCCCGCGCTGCCATCCGCGACGGCCGCCACCGCCTCCCGCCGCGCCTTCGCGCCCAGGGAACCCGTCACCAGCACGACCCGGGTGGCCTCGGGCGCGGCGTCGAGCTCCCCGGCCCGTCCCAGCGGACCGAGCAGGTCGCGCAGGCTGCGCAGGTGCTGGGCCGCAAGCGTCTCGGTGGGCGCCAGCAGTACCGCCTGCCCGGCGGCGTCCACGGCGGCGAGCATCGCGCGCAACGCCACCACCGTCTTGCCGGAGCCGACCTCGCCCTGCAGCAGCCGGTGCATCGGGAAGGGCCGGGCGATCTC
Organism: Candidatus Protofrankia californiensis; assembly: GCF_900634765.1. Classification (NCBI taxonomy): domain Bacteria; kingdom Bacillati; phylum Actinomycetota; class Actinomycetes; order Frankiales; family Frankiaceae; genus Protofrankia; species Candidatus Protofrankia californiensis. The sequence goes on from NZ_CAAAFT010000413.1 coordinate 29,330, forward strand.
GGCCACGATCGTCTCGCCGACCGCGCGCTGCCCGGCCGTGAGCGGGAAGGGCAGGGCGGCATCGAAGGCCGCGAGCAGACCGCCGGGTCGAGGATGCCGCGGAGTCGCCGCGATCTTTTCGACGTCATGCCGGCGCTGCGCCAGCGCGACCTGCAGGACGAGCGCCTCGTCCCACTTCAGCCTGGTCCGGCCACGACCGACGTCAGCCCATGACGACGGCTGATGGACGAGCCGGTACGCCTCCAGCAGGCTCACCAGCCGATAGCGGGCGCGGATGGCGGCGGGCAGCGGGTCGTCGAGCTCGGCCAGCACGTCCAGGACGATCCGCACGCACCTGCCGATCGTCCAGCTCGGGATCTTCGCCGAAGCCGGGTATATGGGGACGAGCGCGCCCGCGAAGCTCTCGACGTCTTCACCGGCGCCGTCCCCACCAGCGCCCGCACGAGCCATGCCCGCGGAAGCCGTGCCATCGCGGCCCGTGCCATTACGGCCCGCGCCCGCGGGAGTCATGCCGTCTTCGCTCGCGATCTCGGTGATCTCGGTGATCTCGGTGATCTCGGCGTCGAGCAGCTGCACCTCAGGGTTGGTCAGCTGCCGACGGCCGCGGTACTCGTCCACCTTCCCGGCGAACAGCGCGGTTACCCCCGGGCGCAGATCCCGCGCCCGCCACGGCTGGTTGAAGAACGTCAACGCGAGGTTGTGCCGGCCATCGGTGACCGTGATGATCAGCATGTCCCGCGCCCGCCCCCGGAGCTGGCGCCGCTGAGCCTTGGCGACCCGTGCCTGGACGGTGACCACCTCACCGACGGTCAGGTCCCCGAGATCGGTCAGCTCCCCACGCTCCTGGTAGCGCCGGGGAAGATGGGCGAGCAGGTCACCGACCGTCTCCAGTTCCAGGGCATCGGCGAGCACCGTGGCGGTTCGCGCACCCACCACGTCCCGAAGTCGCGTCTCCTGGTCGACCACGTCCACGATCCTGCCCGACGCCACCGACAACTTCGCCCCGCCCCGGAGCGCGCCCATGAACGACCTGTATGGGCGTCTCACGGGCTGGCGCTGTCCGGTACCGCCACGCTGTGGGGTAGCCTCGGGTGACCGCCGCGAACGCGGCATGATCATTACTATTCTCTGGCGGAGTGTCTCGTGTCTTCGGTGTGCGACGTCTGCGGCAAGGGGCCGGGCTTCGGTATGTCGGTCTCCCACTCCCACCGGCGCACGCGGCGGCGCTGGAACCCCAACATCCAGACCGTGCACGCGCTCGTCGGCAAAACGCCGAAACGCCTGAACGTGTGCACCTCCTGCATCAAGGCCGGCAAGGTCACCCGCGCATAGCGTCACCGCCGCAACAGCGCCGGACGCACACGGCGTCAGGCGCGGGCGGCGTATCGGCGATGTTGCCAGGGGACTTGCTGCTTTCCAGGCACGCGGTGCCTCAGCGTCTTGGACGCTTACTGTGTCCTGGACGCGATGACGAGCGCTGCGGTTACCGTCGGCGCCAGGCGTGGTCGACCGGGCCGATGCCCGAGCCGAGCGGGAAGCCGGCCCCCACGGCACCGGTGACGTAGTCCTTTGCCGCGCGCACGGCATCGGGGACGTCCGCCCCGCGGGCCAGGAACGACGCGATCGCGGACGCGAGCGTGCAGCCGGTTCCATGCGTGTGCCGGTTGTCGCGCCGGGGCGCCCGGAGCACGACGGTCTGCCGGCCGTCGGTGAGCAGGTCCACGGCGTCGCCGGGCAGATGGCCCCCTTTCACCAGCACCCAGCGCGCTCCGAGGTCGAGCACGGCGCGCGCGGCGGCCGGCATGTCCTGCTCGGTCCGCACGTCCACGCCGGTGAGCAGCCGCACCTCGTCGAGGTTCGGGGTCGCTACCGTCGCCACCGGCAGCAACCGTGTGCGCACGGTCGCCACCGCCTCGGGCGCGAGCAGGGGATCACCGTGCTTGGACACCCCGACGGGGTCGACGACGACCGGGACGCCGACCCCGGCCAGCTCGCCCGCGACCACGGCGACGATCGGCGGTGACGCAAGCATCCCGGTCTTGACCGCGTCCACCCCGATGTCGTCCACGACCGCGCGGATCTGCGCCACAACGGCATCCTGGGGCAACTCCCACACCCCGTGGACGCCCAGGGAGTTCTGGGCGGTCACCGCGGTCAGGGCGCTCATCCCGTGGACGCCCAGGGCCAGCATGGTCTTGAGGTCAGCCTGGATGCCGGCGCCTCCACCGGAGTCCGAACCCGCGATCGTCAGCACCCGGGGCGGAGCCGGGCCGGAGCGGGTCATGGCCACCACGCTACGGTGTGGGTCCTTACCGGGTCCCACAGAACCAGATCCCGCGGAACCACCTCCCGCGGAACCGGGTCCCACGGACGGGAACGGGCCGAAGACACGGCCAGGGACAGGGACAGGAGATTCGGACGGGGTTCACCCGGCGGACGCGCGGAAATGATCCCAGCCTCCTGGCGAGGCGCCCTTCGTCGGCCCGCCGCGCAGGTCCGGCGGGACACCCTCGCCCACGACCCGCACCCCTGGCCCGTCCGCGCCCGGGACCACGGCCAGTACGCGACCGATCACGGCTACCCCCGGCGGCGGATCGACGCCCGCCGGCAACGTCCCGGCCAGACCGTGGTCCTCGCCCCCGGTCAGCAGATGCCGGACGTCGACACCGGGGACGACCGCCCGCAGCGCGTCGGCGTCCACCTCCAGCACGACACCGGAGGCGGCAGCCACATGCCCCAGATCGGCGAGCAGCCCGTCGCTGACGTCGAGCAGTGAGGTTGCGCCCGCCCGCGCCAGGGCCGGTCCGGCCGCGTACGGCGGCGTCGGCCTGCGGTGGGCCGCGACCAGGGGTCCGTCCCGCACGCCCGCGAGCAGCAGCTGCAGCCCCGCGGCGGCGCGGCCCACCGTTCCGGCGAGGACGACCGACTCCCCCGGGCGTGCTCCCGAGCGCGTCAGCGGGGCGGCACCCCGCAGATCCCCGAGGGCGGTCACCGCCAGGCAGACCTCGGCCGCGCTGACCGTGTCGCCACCGACGACGGCCACGCCCACCCCAGCGCACTCGTCGCGCAGACCGTCGGCCAGGCCGTCGGCGACCTCGATCAGGGTGGATGGTGGACACGCCAGACCGACCAGCAGCGCGGTCGGGGTGGCTCCCATGGCTGCCACGTCGGCGAGGCTCTGCGCGGCGGCTTTACGTCCGACGTCATATGGGGAAGACCAGTCGAACCGGAAGTGCCGCCCTTCCACGAGCAGATCTGTGGTAGCAATCACATACCCGGAGGGTATAGGGACCACTGCGGCGTCGTCACCAGGGCCCGCTGGGGGCTCCGGCGAGCCCAATCTGGCCGCCACCCGGGCGATCAGACCAAATTCCCCTACGTCAGACACTCTCACCGGGGCCGATTGCCTGTTACCTTCTGTCGGCCCGTTGTTCTGCGGCACGGGTTGTCGACGTCCGACAAGGGAGCGTCTGTGGTCCACGCGTACATCCTCATCCAGACCGAGGTTGGCAAGTCCTCATCTGTGGCCAAGGAGATCGAACAGATCCCCGGTGTCACTCAGGCGGAGGACGTCACCGGCCCCTACGACGTGATCGCACGTGCCGAAGCGGCCAGTGTCGATGAGCTGGGGAAGCTCGTCATGTCACGAGTGCAGGCGGTTGACGGCATCACCCGCACGCTGACGTGTCCGGTGGTGCATTTCTAACAGCTCGTCTCCGTTGGATCGCTTCATGACCAACCGGGACGGGACGTTGCGGGCGGAGCAGCCACCGGCTTTGCGAACTCGTCGACCACCCGGGCCGGCTGGGCCGGCCTGGCCGACCAGGGTGGTCGGGCCAACCGGGGTAGTCGGGCCGGTCGGGGTAGTCGGGCCACTGGCCAGACGATGGCCCAGGTGGTTGATCCCGGTCCTCGCGCGGGTCATGGTCATCGCCGTTGTGATTCTACTCACTTCATGTGCCGGTTCCCCGGGACCGGTCACGGTCAACGGTGCTCCGGATCCGACCGGGGCGCAGCGGTCGGCCTGCCTGGAACTCGGCGCCGCACTGCCGTCCTCCCTGGGGTCGGGCCTTGACCGTCGCGAGGTCAGACCGGCGTCGCCGTTCGTCGCGGCCTGGGGTTCCCCACCGGCGGTGCTGTCCTGCGGTGTCCCGGGGGTCGCCCCTAGTTACCGTCCCGACGTGACGCTCTCGGTCGTCGACGACGTCGGATGGTTCACCGAGGAACATGGTGACACGGTCCGCTACTCCACGCCGACGCGACGCCCGCAGGTCGTGCTGCTGCTTCCGGCGTCGGTACAGGCGTTCGACGTGCTGGCCACGCTCGCCGCACCGATCCGCGACGCAACGCAGTCGACGACGGCGTGACACCAGCGGGCTGACGGGCGGCAGGCTGACCGGCGACGGCCGGACGGGCGACGCGGATCCGGACGCGATCAGCGCAACCCCGTGCCGCGGCGTATCGCCAGCGCGACCAGCCGGTCCACCAGCCGCGGATACTCCAGGCCCGTGGCACCCCACATCTGCGGGAACATCGAGGTCGGGGTGAACCCCGGCATGGTGTTCACCTCGTTGACGACGATCGAACCGTCCGGGCGGACGAACACGTCCACCCGGGCGAGGCCCGCGC
>NZ_CAAAFT010000414.1:0-5347 GCF_900634765.1 Candidatus Protofrankia californiensis
TCGCCAGATCGTCCCAGGCGTCCACCCGGCTGATGCCGATGCTCGAACCGCCCCGGGCCGGTTTGACGAACACGGGCAGGCCCAGGCGTTCGCGTTCGCCGGCCGTCAGGGTCTGCCCGGCGCGCAGCACCACGTACGGGCCGACGTCCAGCCCGGCGGCGGTGAGCAGGGTCTTCATGTGCTGCTTGTCCATGGCCGCGGCGCTGGCGAACACCCCCGAGCCGACGTAGGGGACGGCGGCCATCTCCAGCAGCCCCTGCACGGTGCCGTCCTCGCCGAACGGGCCGTGCAACAGCGGGAACACCACGTCGACGTCACCGACGTCACCGAGGTCGATCGTGTCGAGACCCTGCCCGGACGCCGCCGGGTCGAGCGCGATCAGACCACCCGCGGTGGGGTCGCCCGGCAGCGCCACCGCTCTGGCGGCGGCGTCGACTGTGGGCAGGACGTCATCACGGACCGCAAGTGCGCTCGGATCATCCGAACCGAGCACCCACCGGCCGTCGGGGGTGATACCGACGGCCACGACGTCGTAACGCTGCCGGTCCAGGGCCCGAAGGACGCTTCCAGCCGAGACACAGGAGATCGCATGCTCGGTGCTGCGGCCGCCGTACAGGACGGCGATCCGGATCCGGCGCGGGGAGCCAGGCATGACGGGGACCCTAACCGATCGCCGGTTGCGTTCCAGTGAACTCCACACCGCGTCCACCACGCATCCGGGTGCTGTCCGCTCCGGACCGGGTCACGGTGACCCGTCCGGCACGGAGCTCACCCGAGGACAGGTCATACGGCGCGGTACTCGGGGCCGGGTTCCCGGCTCATCAGCTCCTTGACCGCGTCCAGCGGTGCCAGGCCTTCGTGGATGACCCGCTCCACCTGCTCGGTGATCGGCATCTGGACGTCCAGGGAGCGGGCCAGGTCCAGGATCGGACGGCAGGAGCGGACGCCTTCGGCGACCTGGTGCTGCTGGGCGTTGGCCTGGGCGAGCGTCGTACCCCGGCCGAGCTTCTCGCCGAAGGTGCGGTTGCGTGACAGCGGTGACGAACAGGTGGCCACGAGGTCGCCCAGGCCGGCGAGCCCGGCGAACGTCAGCGGGTCGGCCCCCAGGGCCACGCCGAGCCGGGCTGTCTCGGCCAGCCCCCGGGTGATCAGGGACGCGATCGTGTTGGTTCCGAACCCCATCCCCTCGATCATGCCGGCGGCCAGCGCGATCACGTTCTTGACGGCTCCGGCGAGCTCACAGCCGATCACGTCCGGATTCGTGTACGGGCGGAGGTAGGGCGTCCAACAGGCCGCCTGGACCTCACCGGCCGTCCGCGCGCTGACACTGGCGACGACGGTGGCGGCCGGCTGCTCGGCCGCGATCTCTCCGGCCAGATTCGGGCCGCTGACCACGGCGATCCGGTCCGGGCTCGCCCCGGTGATCTCCTGGACCACCTCGCTCATCCGGCGCCGGGACCCCAGCTCGATGCCCTTCATCAGGCTCACGTACACCGCGGACGGCGGTACCAGCGGAGCCCATCCGAGCAGGCATGCCCGCAGGACCTGGGACGGTACGGCGAGGACGACCAGGTCAGCTCCGCGCAACGCCTCGGCGGCCTCGAGCGTGGCGCTGATCCGATCCGGCAGCGCGAGACCGGGCAGGTAGCGAGGGTTGGTGTGGAACTGGTTGATTGCCGTGACCACGTCGGGTTCGCGCGCCAGCAGCGTGACCCCGGCCCCGGCATCCGCGAGCACCTTGGCGAAAACGGTCCCCCAGGATCCGGCACACAGAACAGCCGCTCGCCTCACGTCGCAGGAGTCTTGCTCAGCCACGCGAAGCTTGTCGAGAAAGCCACGGCGGTCATACAGATCGTGTCCTGACCCGGCGCCTGCAGCCGGCGTCCGGAGCCGACCCGCGGATGCCGCCATGGCAGGTGCCGCATGTCGGCATCACACATGACCCATCCCGATATTACGTGCCGTAGAGTCGGTACGTGATACCGGTGATACCGGGGCTGCCACCCACATGACCATCTGGGTCGTCATCGTACCGGTCAAACCGCTCGCAGCGGCCAAGAGCCGGCTCGCCCATCCGGACCGGGCGGCCCTCGCGCTCGCGATGGCCCAGGACACGGTGGCCGCGGCCAGCAGCGTCGGGCGCGGCACGGTCGAGGCCGTCATGGTCGTGACCAACGACGACGTGACCCGGGCGGGTATGGCCGCCCTGTCGGGCCCGGACGCCGCCGAGGAGGCGCCGACCGGCGGCATCCCACCCGGCGGCGGCACGGCATCAGGCGGCACCACCGGCCGCGCCGGCCGTGGCCGGATCGTCGTCATCCCCGACGCACCCGACACCGGTCTCAACGCGGCGCTGGCGCACGGCGCCACCGTAGCCGCGCGGCGGTGGCCGGGCGCCGGTGTCGCAGCCCTGTCCGCCGACCTCGCGGCGCTGCGCCCGGCCCAGCTGCACGCGGCCCTGCTGGCCATGCCGGCAGGAGGTCGCGGCCTGGTCGCGGACGCGGACGGTACCGGCACCGTCCTGCTCGCCGCCGCTGCCGGCACACCGCTGGCGCCCCGGTTCGGGCCGGCAAGCCGCGCGGCACACATACGTTCCGGGGCCCGGGATCTGACCGCGCCCCTCGGCGAGTCCGTCCGTGGCCTGCGGCGTGACGTAGATACGATCGACCATCTGCGGGAGGCTGTCGGCCTCGGCGTCGGCCCCCGGACGCGGCACGTCCTGTCCACCGGTCCGCTGTCGACCGGCTCGCGACCGCTGCCCGCCGGGCGCTAACCGCTCCCTCCCCGACGCCGGCCACTCGCCCGGCAACCCCTTACCGGGCCGGTCACAGGACCCGTCAAGTAGTGCGGATCCCGTCTCAAGTAGTGCGGATCCCGTCGCAACCACCCGCACAGGGCATGATCTAAACGAGTTTGTTGCCGTGTACGCTTTTCTGCTGCATTAGCGTACATATCGGCAAACTCGTGCCGATCTTCTCCGGCGGCCAGCACGTCACTGACGTATGCCACCGTTTGCCAGACCGGCGCCCGGGGTGGTGCCTTCGCCCACCCCTGGGACGTCGTCCACCCCTATGACGTCCACCCGCTGACGCGTGGTGAGGGTGCCACGGCCCGGTCCGCAGTACGAGCCGGACGTGGGTGCCACCTCCTTGTAGTCCCTGCCCGTGGCCACGGTCACATACCGCCGGTCCACCAGGCGATCATGACAGGGGTCGAGCGCGACCGCGCACGCCCCGGCCCCGTCCAGGTTCGCACCCTCATCACCATGCGTCCATGCGTCAACACCGGAACTGGTGAGGACGTCGTCACGGCCTGCCGCACGACCGTGCAGGGCCCGAGCCGCAGCCTCGGGAACGATCACTTCGGCCCAGGCGTGCGAGGTGCTCTCGCCGATCATGTGACCGGAGACGTACCGTGCGGGCACGCCCGCGGCCCGGCACAGCGCCAGCAGGACGTGCGCGTGGTCCTGGCAGACCCCGCGACCCCCGGCGAGAGCCTGCGCGGCCGTGGTCGTGACGTCGGTGCTCCCGCCTGCGTACTCGATCCTCCGGTACACCCAGGAGCAGCACCGCAACGCGGTCTCGAGGGGGTCGGGGACGGCCAGGGTCCGAGCTGCCGCGATCATGGTGGCATCGGGCGCCGTCAGCGGTGTGGGCGTCAGCAACCTGCGGCCGGTCAGCGCGGACGCCGGCAGCTGCGGCGGTCCGGCCCCGGCGGTGCGCGCGAGGGCGACCGTGACGTCGAAGTCGAGCCGCGCCGGCACGGTGTCGAGCCTCACCAGCGCAGCCCGGGCACCGTCGACCGTGCGCTCCCAGGTGACAGTGGCCGCCGGATCGGACACGGCGAGGTGATACGCACGCAACGTCTGGTCACCGTGGCGTCGAGGGGGGACGACGACAAGGCGATGCACCAGTTGCCAGGCCGGGCCGTCATAGGTGTAGCTGAACCGCTGCCGAATACGGTAGGTGACTGACATGGCCGCCGTGTTTGCCGGGTCGACGTCCATCACGGCAGCGGCCAGCACACCGTCCGGCACCGTCTGTAGCAGCGCTGCCTGTTCCGGCTGTTGCACACGCACTGTCTGCGCCGGTACCGCCCCGGCCGTCACCGCCACGCTCCGGCAACCCCTGGCGCCGACGCCGACGCCGACCGACGGGATGTTTCCCCCATGCTGCGATATTCATCCAGGCGCATTTCATGAGCGTTACACACGACGTTCGTCTAAGCATCGTCCCAGTCAAGTTGCGCAGGTCCTAATTGCCGCACACGCCTGCCTCGTTCGCAGGAGGCTGGCACCATCGAGGGCATGACCGAGCTGGTGGTGGATCGATCCGAGCAACCGCAACGCAAACCGCGAAGCGGCCTGCTCGAGCCGCTGGAGGCACCCCGGTCACCGGTACCGTCAGATCTTCCAAATGATCGTTTCATCAACCGCGAGAAGTCCTGGCTGGACTTCAACGCACGGGTGCTGGCACTTGCCGAGGACGCGAGCGTCCCGCTGCTCGAACGCGCCAAGTTCCTGGCAATCTTCGCCAGCAACCTCGACGAGTTCTACATGGTGCGGGTCGCGGGCCTGATGCGCCGCGAGGCGACCCGGCTCGCGGTGCTTTCCGCCGACGGTCTCACCGCCCGTGAGCAGCTCGACCTCATCAGCCGTACCGCGGCCGAGCTTGGTGAGCGTCACTCCCGGTGCTTCAGCGAGACCGTCATCCCCGCCCTGGCGGAGGCGGGCATCACCATCCGGTTGTGGGGCGACCTGACCGAGGGGCAGAAGGACCGGCTGCATCACTACTTCCACCAGCAGGTCTTTCCCGTCCTCACCCCGCTCGCGGTCGATCCGGCGCATCCCTTCCCCTACATCAGCGGGCTGTCCCTCAACCTTGCTGTGACCGTGCGTGACCCGGGCGGGGACGGCGACCGGTTCGCCCGTGTGAAGGTCCCACAGAACGTGCCCCGGCTGATCCGGATCGACCCGGAGAACCCCCGGGAGGCGAACGATCGCTACGTCGTGCGCAACAAGGACTCCGACGATCACAAGGTCTGCTTCATCCCGCTGGAAGAGGTGATCTCCGCCCACCTGTCACAGCTCTTCCCCGGCATGGAGGTGGTGGACTCCCACCTGTTCCGGGTGACCCGCAACGCCGACCTGGAGGTCGAGGAGGACGAGGCCGAGGACCTGCTGCAGGCGCTCGAGCGCGAGCTGGCCCGCCGGCGGTTCGGCCCGGCCGTCCGTCTCGAAGTCGGCGACGACGTCGACGACAACCTGCTGGATCTCCTGATGCGCGAGCTGGAGGTCACCCATCGTGAGGTTGTCCGGGTCCGCGGGCTGCTCGACCTGTCGGTGCTG
>NZ_CAAAFT010000415.1:0-2314 GCF_900634765.1 Candidatus Protofrankia californiensis
AGCTGGAGGTCACCCATCGTGAGGTTGTCCGGGTCCGCGGGCTGCTCGACCTGTCGGTGCTGTGGGCGCTGTACGAACTCGACCGCCCGGAGCTCAAAGACCGTCCGCATGTGCGAGGGACCCACCCGCGACTGGTGTCCTCCGACGATCATGTCGACTTCTTCGCGGCGCTGCGTGAGGGCGACGTGCTCGTCCACCACCCCTACGACTCGTTCACCACCTCGGTGCAGCGCTTCATCGAACAGGCCGCCGCCGACCCACACGTGCTGGCCATCAAACAGACGCTGTACCGGACCTCGGGTGACTCCCCCATCGTGGACGCGCTGATCGCCGCCGCCGAGGCCGGCAAGCAGGTCGTCGTCCTGGTGGAGATCAAGGCCAGGTTCGACGAGACCGCGAACATCCGGTGGGCCCGCGAGCTGGAACGGGCGGGCTGCCACGTCGTGTACGGGCTGATCGGGCTGAAGACCCACTGCAAGACATGCCTGGTGGTCCGCCAGGAACGCGGTGGGCTTCGACGCTACTGCCACATCGGGACCGGCAACTACAACCCGAAGACGGCCCGTCTGTACGAGGACCTCGGTCTGCTCACCGCCGACCCGGACATCGGCGCCGACCTCACCGACCTGTTCAACGTCCTGACCGGTTACAGCCGCCAGACCGAGTACCGCTCACTGCTGGTCGCCCCCCAGCTCATGCGGGACGGGATCATCGAACGCATCGAGCGGGAGACCGAGGCGGCGCGCCTGGGCGGCCTGTCCGGGATCCGCATCAAGGTCAACAGCCTCGTCGACGAAGAGGTCATCGACGCGCTGTACCGGGCCTCCCGCGAAGGCGTACCCGTCCAGTGCCTCGTCCGCGGGATCTGCGCACTGCGACCGGGCGTCCCGGGCCTGTCGGAGACGGTGCACGTCCGCTCGATCCTGGGCCGTTTTCTGGAGCACAGCAGGGTGCTGGAGTTCACCGCGCTGCAGGAGTGCTGGATCGGCAGCGCGGACATGATGCACCGCAACCTCGACCGGCGGATCGAGGCGCTGGTACGGGTCGCGCAGCCGTCCCAGCAGGGGCCCCTGAAGACCATGCTCGACCACGCCTTCTCCGACGGCGTGGCAGCCTGGATCCTGCGGCCGGACGGGACCTGGTACCGGCGGTCGACCGGCCCGGACCAGGAGCCGCTGTCGGACTACCAGGCCGACCTGATGGGCCTGCCCCCGCGGCAGCCGGCGCACGCCTGACCCCGCCCGGACGGGCGCACAGGACAGACCCGACTGGCACGGCGTCGCCCGGACGGGTGACGCCGTGCTGACCACAAGCAGCCGACCTGCGCGGTCGGCAACCGCCAGCAGATGACCAGCCCTGCTGGATCTCTCAAAGCCTCCGGGCATGCGACCATAAATGGTCGCATGCCCTTCGGCCTACTGGTCCTACTGGTCCTCGCTGGCGGAGACGCTGGCCTTGAACTCCGAGCCGGGCCGGAACTTCGGTACGACCGAGGCGGCGACGTGCACCGGCTCGCCTGTTGCGGGGTTGCGACCGGTACGGGCCGCCCGCTCGACGCGCTCGAAGACGCCGAACCCCGTAATGGTCACCTTCTCACCGGCGGATACGGCCTCCTGAATCGCGTCGAAGACGGCATCGACGGCCTTGGTCGCGTTCGATCGCCCGCCCTCGATCTGCTGAGCGATGCGATCAACCAACTGGGACTTGTTCACAACAACCTCCGGACGCCCCCCGCAGGCGCGGGGTAGGGAGCAGATCGGGCATCACACTGCGCTGCACCGTAGGCATGTCCACCGGTTAGGGCAATTCCCATGCGCGTGTCGCGCGACACAAACATGCACGTCAACGGCTCTTCTAGATCATCGGAGCCATCGGGAGGATACCGGCTATCCTCCGATAGCCTGTGTTTCGTAACATTCAGTATTCTTCGCTGGTTCCGATCGCGGCCGGTACGGTGGTGGGCAGCCAACCGGGCCGGGTGGCCTCGAAGGCGGTGATGGCGTCATGCCGGCGCAATGTCAGGCCCACGTCGTCCAGCCCCTCCATGAGCCGCCAGCGGGTGAAGTCGTCGAGCTCGAAGGCCGCGACGAGCCTGGGCGCGCGCACCTCGCGGGCGTCCAGGTCAACGGTGATCTCGATGGTGGGATCGGCCTCGACCTGGCTGGCCAGCGCCTCGACCGTCGCGGCGGGTAGCGTGACGGGCAACAGCCCGTTGCCGAGGGCGTTGCCGCGGAAGATGTCGGCGAACCTGGCGGAGATCACAGCCTTGAATCCGTAGTCCTGCAGAGCCCACACGGCGTGCTCGCGAGACGAC
>NZ_CAAAFT010000416.1:0-1675 GCF_900634765.1 Candidatus Protofrankia californiensis
TTCATCCCGAGGCACATCGAGCACCCCGCGCTGCGCCACTGCGCCCCGGCGGCGCGGAAGACCTCGTCGAGCCCTTCGGCCTCGGCGTCGGCCTTCACCGTCATCGAACCCGGGACGACCAGGACGCGCACGCCGTCGGCGACCCTGCGCCCGCGCAGGACGTCGGCGGCGGCCCGAAGGTCCTCGATGCGCCCGTTGGTGCAGGAGCCGATGAACACCGTGTCCACGGCGACGTCGCGCAGCGGCGTGCCCGGGGTGAGCGCCATGTAGGCCAGGGCCCGCTCGACCGAGGCCCGCAACGCGGGATCGGCGTAGTCGGCCGGGTCGGGGACGCGGGAGGCCAGCGGCGCGCCCTGCCCTGGGTTGGTGCCCCAGGTGACGAACGGGCTCAGCTCGGTGGCGTCGAGGACGACCTCGCGGTCGAACGTGGCGTCGTCGTCGGTGGCGAGCGTCCGCCAGTAGGCCAGCGCCTCGTCCCAGGCGGCTCCGACCGGTGCGTGCGGGCGCCCCTTCAGGTGGGCGAAGGTCACCTCGTCCGGGGCGATCATGCCGGCACGGGCACCTGCCTCGATGGACATGTTGCAGACCGTCATGCGGCCTTCCATGGACAGCGCCCGGACGGCCTCACCCCGGTATTCGATCACGTGGCCCTGGCCGCCGCCGGTACCGATCCGGGCGATGATCGCGAGAATCAGGTCCTTGGCGGTCACGCCGGCCGGCAGCGCCCCGTCCACGGTGACGGCCATGGTCTTGGGCGGGCGCTGCGGCAGCGTCTGGGTGGCCAGCACATGCTCGACCTGGCTGGTGCCGATACCGAAGGCGAGCGCGCCGAACGCGCCGTGGGTGGAGGTGTGACTGTCGCCGCAGACGATCGTCATGCCCGGCTGGGTCAGGCCCAGCTGCGGGCCCACGACGTGGACGATGCCCTGGCCGGGGTCGTTCATGGGGTGCAGTCGGACCCCGAAGTCGGCGCAGTTCTTACGCAGGGCCTCGACCTGGGCGGCCGAGACCGGGTCGGCGATCGGCAGCAGCGTGTCGACGGTCGGGACGTTGTGGTCCTCGGTGGCGATGGTCAGATCCGGGCGGCGGACGGGCCGGCCGGCCAGCCGCAGCGCCTCGAACGCCTGCGGGCTGGTCACCTCGTGGACGAGATGCAGGTCGATGTAGAGCAGGTCGGGTTCGTTGTCGGCACGCCGGACGACGTGGGCGTCCCAGACCTTCCTCGCGAGTGTGCGCCCCATGGCCCACTCCTTCAGCTGGCTTCCTCGGACCCGCCCGGCTGCGCCGGGCGGGGTGGCGAACGTGCGGTGCAGATCACTGAAGATCACTGATCCGGACCATCCGAAATCCCGCGCATCCCTGTGCGTCTCACTATTTAGGATGGCAGTATCAATGTATGAAACAGCTTAGCGGAGTCGGCGTGCTGGACAAGGCGGCCCTCGTGCTGAACGCGGTGGAGGCGTCCCCAGCCTCCCTCGGCGACCTGGTCACCCGTACCGGGCTGACCCGGGCGACCGCCCACCGCCTGGCGGTCGCCCTCGAGGTACACCGGCTGGTCGGACGGGACCCCAGCGGCCGGTTCGTACCCGGTCCCCGACTTGCCGCCGGTGGTGCGGCGCCGCTGCCGTGGGCCCTGCTGGCCGCCGCCGCGCCGGTACTCGCACAGCTGCGGGAC
>NZ_CAAAFT010000416.1:1700-2271 GCF_900634765.1 Candidatus Protofrankia californiensis
GCTGCGGGACGCCACCGGGGAGAGCACCCAGCTCTACGTGCGGCGCGGGGACGTGCGGGTATGCGTGGCCGCCGCCGAACGCGCCAGCGGCCTGCGCGACACCGTCCCGGTCGGGACCATGCTGCCGATGGCCGCCGGGTCCGGCGCACAGGTCCTGCTCGCCTTCGGCGCGGACCCGTTCCCGGGCTGGGACGCCAGCGCCGGATCGGCGGCCGGTCCGGCCGCACGGGTTGGTCCGGCCGGTCCGATCGCACGGGTTGGTCCGGCCGGTCCGATCGCACGGGTTGGTCCGGCCGGTCCGGCCGCACGGGTTGGTCCGGCCGGTTCGATCGCTGGTCCGGCCGGACCGGCCGAACTGCCGGCGGGCGCGGTCTTCGAGGCGTCCGCCCTGGAACAGGTGCGACAGCGGGGCTGGGCCGACAGCGTCGGTGAACGTGAGGCCGGGCTCGCGTCCGTGTCGGCCCCGGTACGCGACGCCACCGGCAGGGTCGTCGCGGCGCTGTCACTGTCCGGCCCGGTCGAACGGCTCACCCGCTCCCCCGGCCAGCGCCACGGAGCCGCCGTCGCCGCC
>NZ_CAAAFT010000416.1:2824-3252 GCF_900634765.1 Candidatus Protofrankia californiensis
GCGGCTGAGCGGCTGAGCGGCTGAGCGGCTGAGCGGCTGAGCGGCTGAGCGGAACGGTCTCACCGCCGTCCCACAGGCTCCGTCCCTCCTTACCCGCGGCGGACCCCCTGTTCCCGCCGCGGGCCGGCTCCGCTCTGCCTCGCGCACCGCCGGAGGCCCAAGTCTCCTGATCACTGAGAGTGAGACATCCGGCACCTCACGGACAGCCCGTGAATGCCTCGAAGAAGGCGTTCCCGCACATAACTGTCGTAGCGGCCGCCGGGCAGCCGGACGACGTCATCCGTCACATTCGGCGGTCTGGATTTTCGCTGTAAGCGAACGCACGCAGAGTAACGACGTTCAGGACGACGATCGTTCTTCCCCTGTTCACGATCAGTCCAGCTGAACGAAAATCCCTGAGGTCCCGGCCGACGGACTCCCGGGACGAC
>NZ_CAAAFT010000416.1:3328-4976 GCF_900634765.1 Candidatus Protofrankia californiensis
CCGATGGCCGCCGCCAAGTCACGCTGCGTTACACGCAACGTGATCGCGACACTGCCGTCGGGCTGCCTGTCCCCGTGCCCTTCCGCGAGCTCCAGCAGGTGCCGGGCGAGACGGATGTCGGTCGGGTACGCGCCCAGGTCCGACCGCCGCCGGTCGGACTCCCGCAGCCGTCGGGTGATCGAGCTGACCAGGGCCCGCACGACCTGGGGATGCGTGGCCACGAACGTCCGGAACGCCTCGGCGGACACGACGACCACCTGCGCGGGCTCCACCGCCACGACCGACGCCGAACGGGTCTCACCGTCGATGACCGCCATCTCGCCGATGAGATCACCGGGGCCACGATGGGCGAGCAGGGTCTCGTAACCGCTCTCGGCGACGGTCACGACCTTCACCCGACCCGTCCGCATGATCATTACTAGATCGGCGTGGTCGCCTTCCCATAACAGGACGTCACCCTGCGCATAGTTCCTGACCGTCCCGAGTTCTTCGAGCGCCGAGCGGTCCTGCGGGCTCATCTGAGCACGTCCGCTCTTGGCATGTCCGCGCTCACCGCTGTCAGCTGCGGTCACGTGTTCCCCTCTGTCACGTGGGTGGTGGCGCAGAGTACCCCTTTTGCTCCAATACAAAAGCGAGGCGGGGTGTCCGGACCAACCCCGTGGTCCACCGTCGCCGCCCCCTTGCGTTCCGCAAGAATCGGCGGACGGCGCGACCGCGCCTGCCCGCTGCCGGTGTTTCCGTCATAAGGTCCTGGTCGCCGGGCCTGTACCGATGTGCCTGGCCGATGCGCCTGCAGCTGATGTGCTGCGCACAGGGGGGAACACTGGCGATGCGAAGGCTGGGTTCCCGCTACGTCCTGCACCAGCCGCTCGGGAAGGGTGCCAGCGGCGAGGTCTGGCGGGGCGAGCGGGTCGATGATGGTACCGGTGACCGTGGGATGGTGGCGGTCAAGATCCTGCGGCCCGAGGTGTCCGACGACCCGGAGATCGTCGACCGGTTCCTGCGCGAGCGCAGGGTCCTGCTGGCCTTCGACGACCCGCACCTGGTGAAGGTTCGCGACATCGTCGCCGAGGGCGACACCCTCGCGATCGTGATGGACCTCGTGGACGGGGTGGACCTGCGCGGATATCTGCGCGAGCGTGGCCGGCTCCCCACCGCCGACGCCGTCGAACTCGTCGGGCAGGTGCTCTCGGCCCTGGCCGTCGTCCACGAGGCCGGCGTTGTCCACCGCGACGTCAAACCGGCGAACATCCTTATCGACACCACCGGCCCGGGGCCTGCCCGGGCCATGCTGACCGACTTCGGTATCGCCCGGCTGACCCAGACCCCCTCCATGACCAGGCTCAGCGTCACGATCGGCACGCCGATGTACATGGCGCCGGAGCTCGCCGAACACACCCCGGCGGGCCCTGCCGCCGACATCTACGGAGCCGGCGTCGTCCTCTACGAACTGCTGGCCGGACAGCCTCCGTTCGTCGCGTCGAACACGATCGCCATGATCCGGGCGCATGCCTTCGACGCGCCACCGCCGATCGACGGGATCGATGGACCGCTGTGGGAGGTCCTGTGCCAGCTGC
Source organism: Candidatus Protofrankia californiensis (assembly GCF_900634765.1). Classification (NCBI taxonomy): domain Bacteria; kingdom Bacillati; phylum Actinomycetota; class Actinomycetes; order Frankiales; family Frankiaceae; genus Protofrankia; species Candidatus Protofrankia californiensis. Next base: position 4,906 of record NZ_CAAAFT010000416.1, read on the forward strand.
TCGCCAAGCGTCCGTCGAACCGGCCCGCAACCGCGCTCGCAGCCCGAGCCGCACTGCGGGCCGCACTAGAG
>NZ_CAAAFT010000417.1:0-1527 GCF_900634765.1 Candidatus Protofrankia californiensis
CCAATCAGTCGGAACGCCGACCAGTCGGAACGGTCGGTCAGCCGGAACGGTCGATCGGGCGCGGCCGGTTCGACCACAGCGGAGGAGCGGACCGCAGGCCCGACCGTGAGTCCTCGCCGGACCGGGGCCGGGCGTCCTCACCCGGCCGAAGGCCCGCCTGGGTGTCCTCACCGGAGCGAAGACCCGGCCGGAGGTCCTCCCCCGGCCGAAGGCCCGGCCGGGCGTGGTGGCCGAACTCGCGTGCAAGGGGCAGCGTCGGCCGTTGTGGGGCACGACCACCCAGCGCCGGTCGATCGAAAGCCGTGTGGACGGCTGCCGGGGGCCGCGGACCGGCCGTGGCCGGATGAGGCAGAGCCGCCCACATGTCGACCTCGACGATGATCTCTCCGCCCTCGGAGGCCATCCGCAGCCTCCCGCCGTGGACCTCGACCAGGCGTCGGACGACGTACAGGCCCATGCCCGCGCCGTCGGTCTCCCGAGTGGCTGTTCCATCCCGTTGGGTGAACGGCTCGAAAAGCTGGCGGATCGTGGCCGGGTCGAGATCGGGGCCGGGATTGCGCACCCGCAGGATCACCTCGTCACCCACCCGTCCAGCGATCAACCGTACCGGCGCTCCCGGCCAGGAGTGCACCAGCGCGTTGTCGACGAGATTCGCGACAACCTGGTGCAGCGCCTGCCGGGCCATCCGCACGGGCAGGTGAGGCGGTACGTCGACACTGACGTTGGCTGCTGTCGTCGGCGCGTAGGCCAGGGTCGCGAGCACGTCGTTGACGACCTCGGGGAGGTCCGCGACGGTGTTCTCCTCGGTGCCGGTGGCCGTCGCCGCGGTGAGCATGTTCTCCAACAGCCGGGACAGCCGGTCGGAGTAGTTGACCGCCGAATCGAGCATGTCGTCGAGCTGCGCCGGGGACATCCTGTCCCGCCGGCGCTTGATGGTGAGCAGGGTCCCGCGGATGCCGGTCAGCGGCGTCCGGAACTCGTGGGAGACGGTGGCGACGAGGTCGCTACGGATCCGGTCGGTCTCCTCAAGACGGGCCATCAGGCTCTGCTGGCCCTCGTAGAGCTGCGCCCGGTAGTGCTCGGCCCGCCGCCGCGCCTGCTCGTTGAAATGCCAGAAGATCACCTGCGCCGCTGCCAGCGCACAGATGAACGCCGCGCTGACCGCGGCGAACACCCAGGACGACCCGACGGAGTCAGGCATGATGATCTGATCGCCGACCGCTCCGTTCGCCACGAACACGAACGCGATTGCCAACAGGTAGACGGTCCAGTCCTCGTAGAGGGCTATGAGGGCCACGACCACGAAGAAGTGGAAGTACACCTCGGTCTGCCCGTGCGAGAGGTGGACGAACACCACCGAGCTGCACAGCAGGCCGAGGCTGGTGGCCAGCGCGCGCAGGCGGCGCACACCCGGCATGACGGCCGCGCCCAGCAGCACCGCGGACGGGCCGGTCGAGGCCAGTCCCCTCCATATCTCGAAATCCTGGTACGAGGCGTAGACAACGATCACGGGCAGGTGGACGGCCA
>NZ_CAAAFT010000417.1:1744-2475 GCF_900634765.1 Candidatus Protofrankia californiensis
TACGAGGCGTAGACAACGATCACGGGCAGGTGGACGGCCAGGACCCAGACCAGCAGCCGGTGACGGGAGACCCAGTCCTCCGTGGGCAGGCCACGTCCGTGCGGCATCCACTCCAGCAGTTCCCCGCCGATCTTGTTGGTGACGCTCGCGGGATCCATGGCGAACCGGCGGTCGGGACCTGACAATTCGGCACGGCGAAACCGCCCGGCGCGCGCACTACCGTGGCGACGCCGCGCCCGGTCAGGTACAGGGGCCACGGAGGACATCCGGGCTATCCTGCACCGATCGCCACCTGGCGCACCATGGCCGTCAAGGATGGTGTGGCATGGCAAGCATGCCTACCTCTGACTAGACCATCTTCACCAGTCGGTAACAGGTTCAAAAGGGGCATGGCGCTGTGCGTGCCCGATTCGACAACCTGTGGTCTGCAAGGTGGCCTTCGGAAGGGCCACCCAGGAGGAGGACACCGTGCTCCCCGTGACCTTGACTGCTGCCAACCCGACTGCCGCAGGTGCCACAGCCGCCATGGATCTGACCTGCACCGGCTCGACATCCCCGCTCGCCCCGCTTACGCCGCTCCCCTCACTCGCTCCGGTGACGCAGACGATCACCACCACGAAGGAGCCGGCTGAGGGCGCCTCCCCCCGACTACGCCTGATCACCACCAGGAGCAGGACGGGTGAGATCGTGCACGGGCGCGGCGGCCCGAGCTCCTGCGGCTGCCGGGAGTG
>NZ_CAAAFT010000418.1:0-2319 GCF_900634765.1 Candidatus Protofrankia californiensis
GGCCCGCGGCCCGTCCGTCAACGCGCTTCAGTCCAGCCCCGAAGGGGCGAGACCTGACAGCGGTAGTCGGGCCACGGTGTCCCACAGGTATGCGCGGCCCTCGCGGCGCAGCTCGACCAGAGCGACTGCGCTGACGCCGGCTCGGGCCGGTGACAGATGTCGAAGCTCCTCGACCGCGGACACGATCGGCTGCGCGTTTGCGGAGCTGTTGCAGTAAGCGATGCCGATGTGTGGTCGGAAGCCGTGTGGTTTGGTGACGACCCCGGACGGGCCGAGTGCGGCAGCGGTGGCATCGAGGATGTTCGCGCGGATGGTGACGACCGGTTCCCAGGGCTGGACGCTGAGCCGGACGGCGCCGGAGGAGCCCGCGAGTGGCCCGATCATCAGCGTGAACGGGGGGATGTCCACGATGCGGTGTCGCGTCTCGCTGATGGCGGTGTCGAGTTCCGCGCGGTTGATCTGGTCAGTGAAGGCGAGACGTTGAAGGGTGAGGTGCAGCCCTTCGGCGGGGACGGGGTCGAGGACGGGCAGGCGTAGCCGGTCCTGGCATCGCGCGGCCAGGGTGTGCAGGTCGGTGGCGTTCTCGAACGTGAGCATCCAGTGGTATGAGCGGCGACCGGGTGTCCAGCCGGGACGGTCCCAGTGGTTGCCGAGCCGGTCGAGGGCGGCGAAGCGGTGCCAGTCATCCGCGACGGGATCTGTGGTCGGTGTGGTGGTCACCTGCTCCCACCGGCGGGGAGAGCGAGTGCGCGGGACGCCTCGGCGAGTTCGGTGACCGGCCCGATCTGGTGCCAGGGCTGAGCCTGGGTAACGAGTTCGTGGCTGCGGCGGCGGATGGACTCGATCGGGTTGCCGGCGACGCTGGTGAGGGCCTCGATGCCCAGGGCTGCGGCCTGTTCCGGGTCGGGGGCGTCGGAGAGCAGCAGGGCGGTTGCCAGGTCCAGGCGGACGAGACAGCGGCTCCACACGGAGGGGGACCGGTCTGCGACCTGGGCAGCCATGTCCGCATACTCCCGCACCCGGCCGGGCTCGCCCACCGAGACGTACGCGGTGGCGGCGTTCGCGGCGATGCGAGCGAGGCTGTAGGGCTCGAAGGAGATGCAGGGCGACATCCCGCCTGGCACCGGGTGGCACTCAGCCAGGTGAAACGCCTCGCCCACAGCCTTGTCGACCCCGTCCCGGTCTTCGAGCCGGCCGAGGGCGCGGGCTTCGCCGTTCACCGCGAGGCGGATTTCCTGGACTGATCCACCGGCGAGACGGCGGCCCTCCCGGGCGAAGTCCAGAGCGGCCTGATAGTTGCCGGCGTAGTACTCACACAGGCTCTGGGTTCCGCGCACCCATGCGGCGAGATCCCGTTGGCCGAGCAGATCGGCGATCTGGAGAGCCTCGACACAGTAGGCGCGGGCAAGCCCAAACCGGCCGGCATTGACCGCCATGTATCCAAGCATCCCGGAGAGACGGCCGGCGATCTCGTACAGCCGGTCACGGTGGCGGGGTGGTTGCCGGCCGTCCAGAAGGCCCTGCACCCGGCGGCGCTGCTTCAGCACACGCGGTGCGAGCGAGCCCGGTCCCGCCGTTTCGTACTCGTCGGCGATGGCCGAGATCAGCACGTCGAAGTGGGCGAGAACAGCGGGGCTGACGTTGGTGGTGCCGAGAGCCTCAATGCGGCGGCCGATCTCCTCGACAGAGTCCGGCTCCTCGTAGGCGACGTCCGGTGTGGTGGCGGGCTGTGTCGGCGCGGTCCAGTGTGCGATATCGGCCCGCGGCGCGAGCCCGAGCCGCATCCGGGCGTGGTCCGGCAGGCCGAGCCCGTCGGCGACCCGCTCGAACAGGTCGAACTCGGTGGCGACTCGCTTGCCGTTCGCGTACTTGCTGATATCTGGCTGGGCCAGACCCACACGCATGCCGATGCCGGGCTGACTGGCTCCGGCGTACTGCTGTACCAGCCGGAAGAGGGCGCCGACATCGCGCCCCGTCAGCGCGTCGACGACCCTGGGACGTTCCCAGAAGTCGGCCGGAATGACGAACGCGGACGGATCATGACGCATGTCGGCTCACCTCGTCCCGAAACACCGCTCCTCGTCGCTGATCGTAGCCACCTAATGTCAACGCGGAGACTCTTCCGGCAATTGGCGGTGGCGCGGACGATGCCCGGCGAGCACGGCCCGCCAGGGCCGCGCGCAGTCGGCCGCGCGGCGCGCGTGCCATCGCGTCCCTGCCGGAGGCCGAGCCTGGCCCAGTAGAGACATTCTTAACCAGCAAGATCAGTCCAGTTGTCGATGCCGGCAATGAGGGCTTGCCCCTGGGTGTAGCCGATAC
>NZ_CAAAFT010000419.1:0-11837 GCF_900634765.1 Candidatus Protofrankia californiensis
GGTAACCCCCGTGTCGACGCCGCGGTGGTCGACATCGCGGCGGCGTTCGCCGAATGGATTCGCTCTGTGGAGGAAATCCGCGCCGAGATCCGCGCGGAGATCACCGCCGCTGGTGGCGACCCGGACGGGCCGAGACCGCCGTCCGGGTCCGCGAGGTGGTCGCCGCCGCCCGCGACGAGTTGCCCCCACGCGCCCGCGACGCCTACGACTGGCTGATGAGCGGGCTACCCGCCCACCTCGCCCGGACGCAGCCTTAGCGATCAGTAGGGTGCGCGGGAGGGCGAGGCCGGTTTGATGGGGCCGAGGAGACGTTCGAGCAGGCGCGGCTCGCCGGGCCATGCCGCGAGCAGCACCTCGCGGGGTACCTGGCGGCCGGCGTAGCGCAGTGCCAGGGCGACCACGACGATGTCGTCGAGTGGGCCGATGATGGGGATGAACTCGGGGATCAGGTCGATCGGGCTGGCTACCCAGATCCCGGCGATGATGATGGCGATCCTGACGCGGCGCGGTACCCGCGGGTCTTTGCGGAGTCGCCGTACGGTGGTGACGCAGTCGGGGATGAACGCGGCGAGGTCGCGCAGGATGCCGGGCGGCAGCCGGCGGGCGAGGACCAGGAGCACAGCCCAACTCGCGATCAAGCAGGCCAGGGCGATGCCGAGGCCGATCAGCCAGGTCCGCATCAGGAACGTGCCGCTGTGACCGTGGCGGCGCGCTCGATCGCCCGGTAGACCGTCGAGCGGGCCACCCCGAACAGCTCTGCCAGTTCCGAGGTCGTGTGCTCCCCGGCATGGTGCAGCGTCACCGGTGCGCCTCCTGCTTCGGGTTGAGCTTCGGCTTCTTGCCCCGCAGACGGCGATGACCAATGAGGTCGGGCCCGCTTGGCCATGGCTGGGCGCGAGATCAGCGGTCGGACGACTCTGCCCGGTAGCGCTCGATCCACTGGCGGTTGAGTTCATCGGCTTGGCGCTGGTGCCGGGGGACGATAGCGCGGCCGTCGGGTGGGACGAGGCCGAGGAAGTCCAGGATGCCGTGGGTGGCGCCGACCATGTCTTCGTCGAGTTCCTCGTAGCGCACTACGTGCGGCTGGATGTCGAATGAGGAGAACCACGCCTCCCACGCGGCGTTTTGCTCCGTGATCGCCTGGATGAAGTGATCAATCCCGTCCGCGTCGAAGGTCGGTACCTGCCCGGTGCCGTTGTTGCCGCTGATCTCGTCGTTGCCGCCGATGTACCAGGTGTAGGTCTGCTCGGCGCGTAGCCAGGACACCGCTTGTGCCAGCACTTCGTCGCGCCGTAAGTAGACGAAGCGCGTGCGACCGAACGCCCGGTTCAACAGGGTGACGTCCTGGCCGGCGAGGTCGGGGTGGACCGTGCCAAGCTTGTCGACCACCTCGTCGAGCGTTCCCCACATGAGCTTCGCACCGAACACGCCGTTGTCGGTCCGGCCGGCGGCGAGCGCCGCTTGCACGTAGTCCGCGTAGTCGAACCCGCCCTGAGGAGTGCGGGGGACCTGCCACCGGTCTGCCCACAGCGGCTCGTCGGGTGCGCGGAAGTACGCCTGCGGACGGCCTGCGACGCCCGTGGACTCCAACAACCCGAGGAGCAGGGAGCTGCCGGTGCGAGGGGTGGCGCAGATGAAGTACGAGTCGACACGGTCCGTAGCGTCCGTCGGCATGATCACGACGTAATCACACCGGAGCCACGACACGCAAGCTGAGATTGAGGCTCAGCGAGTCACCAATGGCGCCAGACGCGAACATGGCACTACTACTGGCAGCCAGGACGTAGCGGCTGGCCTTGACTGCGGTTGCGGGCAGCATCGGAAGACCTCAGCTGCCGGTACGTGCGGCATCCTTGGCGTCGACGCGAATGTTGCGGTAGATGGTCATGGGTGTGACGCGGCAGGAGGTGGCGATCTCGGCCATGGTGAACTGTCGCGAGTCGTACATCCGTTGCGCCTTGTCGATCAGGGCAGGGGTCATTTTGGGCTTGCGTCCGCCGGTGCGGCCTCGGGCACGGGCAGCGGCCAGCCCGGCGATGGTGCGTTCCTTGATGAGTGCGGCTTCGTACTCCGCCATGAGGGCGAACATGCCGAAGACGAGCTTGCCGTGCGCGGTGGTGGTGTCGACGATGCCGTTCGTTAGCGACTTGACCCCGACGCCGCGCTGTTCGAGGGTGGCCACGATGTCGACCAGGTCGCGCAGATTGCGGCCGAGCCGGTCGATCTTCCAGATGATCAGGGTGTCACCGGGCCGGAGGTCGGCGAGGCATGCCTTCCACTTGGGCCGGTCGGCCTTCGTGCCGGTCGCGGTGTCGGTGTAGATCTTCAGGCAGTTCTCCGCGGCCAGGGCGTCGAGCTGCAACTGAGGATCTTGGTCGGCGGTGCTGACCCGGGCGTATCCGATCTTGTGTGCCACGGCCGAACTCTATCGGAACTTGTGTCCGAGTGGGTGTTGTGATGGCTTGTTTTTGTTATGGCTTTTGTGAGAGGTGGGTGCTGGGACGACGCCCGGCCGCGATTGTGCCGGCGAGGGTCTATCGCAAATGATCGTCTGCGATAGACCCGCCGCTACGGAAAACCCGGGGCTCACGCGAAAATCTCTTCATAGGTTGGAAGGAACTGCTCGGGTAACGCCCGCACCGATCAGATCACCGCGTGTCTGCTGGAAGTACGCCGGGCGGCGTGGCTGAACGCGGTGAACATCGTCAGCAGTTGCCGGGCGGCAACGGGGTCGGTTCGGGCGGCGGTGATCGTTTCCTGGAGCGCGTTCATCGACTCCTGCCAGAGGTACGCCGCCCTGTCGCCTGGCTGGTCGAGCGGATCGGGGCGTGCCGGGCGGGCGCCGTTCTCGGCTGGTGATCCCATGCTGCTCGCAGCCACGCCGCCCACCAGGCTGACCTGGCTAATCGTTGTTTTTGCGCTGGAAACTACGGGGAGGCCCGGTAGCCGCACTCGGCGGCCAGCGTCGTTCGGGTCACCGAGCAGCCAGTCGAACCGGTGCTGACGTCGCCCTTCCTCACCCAACACTTCATCGCAGAGGCCCATGACGTACGACTCGTCGCTGTTGTCCCGTCCCATGTGAGGATCATGCTGGCGCGCGTCTACCGGAGGCGGGCAGCAGTGCCCCCTTCACAGCTGCTCGACGTAGCCGGCGGCGATGTCCTCGGGTGGGTTGGTGTACCGGTCGATGTAGCGCTGGGACTGGTGGCCGAGGCGACGCTGCAGCTCGTAGGCGTCCGAGCCTGTTTCGGTGGCAAGCCGGAACGCGAACGAGTGCCGTAGATCATGCGGGCGTAGCGGGGACAGCTGCCGGGCGGGGTCGGTGTGCTCGGCGTCGTGCCAGCGGCCGATCTGCTCGCAGATCAGGTTGACCGAGCGGGGCGAGAGCCGCCCGTCGGGCCGGCGGGAGCCGATGGAGGCGGCCGACAGGAACAGGGCGGTGGTGGTCTCGCCGCTGTCGCGGGGTCGTTCGTGCTCGAGGTAGTCGGCGAGTGCCGTGCGGGCGTCGGCGGACAGGAAGACGTGCCGGGTAGTGCGGCCCTTGCCGCGTACCCCGGTGACCCGGGCCCGTTTCGCCGCCCATAGCCCTTCCGGTGTGGCGGGGTCAACCTGGTCGAGGTCGAGGCGGACGAGTTCCTCACGGCGCAGCCCGGTGGACAGCAGGACGTAGACGATGGCCCGGTCGCGCAGCGGCCGGCCGTGGGAGTGCGTACTCCGGTCAGCCCGGCGTCTGCGGCCCTTGTGCTGGTGGAAGCCGTTCGAGCCGGTCGAGGACGTTCTTCAAGGAGCGGACCTGCGCCTCGGACAGAGCTCGGGGTTCTAGGGGCGGCAGCGGCAGGTCGGTGACCTTGGCGCACGGGTTGCCGTGCGCCAGCGCGGCCGGGGTGTGCGCGACGACCCAGGTGGCGAACCCGGACAGCGAGGCGAGGTGGGCGTTGACGGTCGCCGGGGCCAGGCCGAGCCCGCCGTCGGCCGGCTCGCCGGCGAGATGGTCGCGCCAGGCGACGACCTCGCGGCGGACGACGGCGGACAGCCGGTCGTGGCCGTGGACGGTGTGGAAGTAGTCGGCGAACCGGCCGAGATGAAGCGCGATCTTATCGGTGACCTCGGGCGAGCGGACCCCGCGCACGGCTGCTTCGAGGTACCGGCCGGCCCATGCCTCGATCGCGTCCGCGGCATCCAAGCCGCCGACCGGGAGCGGGACAACCTTTCGGGAAGGCAATCTGCGGCAATCCGGCCGGGTGGCAGCGGGGGTGGTCACGGATCGATTGTACGTTTCCCTTCCCAGAAGGGACCTTCTGGGAAGGGAAACGACCTTACTTCGATCGGCCCGCGTCGGCTTTACCGCGTCGGAAGAGGAGGACCTGCTGGTTCACCGTGGCGCTCCCACAGCTGTGGTCGCTGCCGGTCGTCGGCGTCGACGTCCAAGACATGCCCGGTGAGCAGCGACTCGATGATGAAGGCAGTCCCGTCGGGGGGTCCTGTGTAGCAGCCAGAGCTGTTGCGGCTCGCCGTGGCGCGTCTACGTGAGCAGCCCCGGGAACCTGGGTCATGCCGCGGTTGTGCTTGTGCTAATCTCAAATCTTTAAAGTCCACGGCATTACACTTGCGCGAGCTGGGTCAGTTGTGCGATCAGTTCCTCGCCGTCCCGACAATGAGGATCAAGTCTCGCTACAAGGTCCTGTCGTGTTGCGGTCTCGGGTTGTTCTATTCTCTCCTGAACGACTAGAAGACTGTGGGCCAGTTGGTCGCGTCTGCCAGCGAGGATCGCGATTGCTCGCCCAATAATTTCGCTACCCGCGAGGCCCGCCGCCGCCGCAAAGAGGCGCTCGACCTCCGATGCGATCTCATCCAGCTCTGCGATCCACTCCCGGCGCAACAGATCCAAGGAAGTTGCATTCTTCTTTCTGTAGGTGATACCTGCATAGGCTAGCGTGGCGGCAACGGTTACGCCGGCGGGTATTAAGAGGAGCGGTCCCGCCAAGACACCGAAAGCTGTGGCAACGCCAGCTCCGATGGGCGTGAGTGCGCCCACGACGGCCACCGCTCTTTGTACAACGTCTTGCGTGTCCGAATTTGATCGCTGCGATTTAGGCGCAGTTAGCTCATCTATATCGATCACCTGGCTCGACCTGAACTCGCTCAGGGGGTGGCTAGCGAGTACTGCCGTTCGGACCTCGGTCAACACCTCACTAGTGAACGCCTCCAGCTCCCAGTTCCATATTTGGAGCGGTCCAGTTGGAGAAGTCATCCACTCCCGGATAACCCGAGTCCTGTGAACCTCGATCTGATTGGCTTGTCTAGGCTTTCGCAAATCAGCGGAAAGAATTTCGCTTTCTAGACTCTCACGGAGGTGCGGGGCTAGTCTCCTGAACCCTTGGCGAGCGCTCTTTATTCGCCGGTCGAGTATGTCCCCGAGGCGCGCGTCCGTAGTATCTACGGCGAGTGTGAGATCACGCAGCTGGTTTCCTAGATCCCTCAGTTGCGAGCGGAGCTGATCTACCGGCAGGCGCTCGGTCTCCAGTCGTTCACTCAGCGCGCGCTGGTACGGGAAAAGGAGCGCTCGGGACTCGCTCGCTATTGCCGCAACATGGCGACGGCCGGTATCCCGCTCGATCATCGTCGAGAGAGTTCGACGCAATGCATCCATCCTACTCTCTGCAAGTAGTCGCCTGCCAGCGGCCTCGTTACCTTCGCTGATCGAGAACTTGCCGCGGGCCTCCGACGCTGGAGAGACTGCTATGAACCCATCGCCGATGAATCCCCGATCGGGCTTCCCGTCAAGGAGGGTGCAGTTGTCCTCGAGATACCTGTTGTTGCGCGCGACCGTCGCCGTCCAAGCCGGACGGTTATCGAGCCCGAGTTCCATCGCCCTATCGATTGCTGTTACAACCCACACAACCCGTTTCCCCGTGTTCACGTGATGGCGATGGAGATACCCAATAAGCTCAAGATCCGCATCCGACAGGGACACTGAGGCCGTAGAAACATAAATGAAGCAGTCGGCATCCGCCATTGCTTCGCGAATAATCTGATCATGTATAGGGTCCGGTGAGCCGTGGCCGGGCAAGTCGTACAACTTGGCGGGAAGCAAGGATTCGGAGACGAGGATTTCGATCTCGGCTACAATTCGGTTCCAGTGTTCCTCCTTTCGCGACAGCTTGACGTCAGAGTCGTCGCCCATTGCATACGCAGCCACTACCGGCGGAAGTACGGAGGTCCCTATATCTTCCCACTGATCCGTATCGGAGAAGCGCACTCGGAGGAATCCGCGTCCGGAAGCGTCTACTTGCGGGGACGCGTCTACAGGAACGACACTTGCCGGACAAGCCGTGGTAGGTATAGGTGCCGATGGCAACAAACCAATGAACTTGTCGGATACGTCGTCGTCGCTCATTACCCGTGTAAGCGCCAGGCCGCCCTGAAGGCCGCTGACCAAGAAACTCTTGCCCGAAGAGAAGCCCCCGAGAAGTGCGACATTAATCAGTGACGAAGCTGCACGCGTCCGCAACCTCCTAACTGCTTCCAAATCCTTGCCAACCGTCGGGGGAAGACCCAGGTCCATGTCCGCCAACGAGGGCATGGCACCAAGCCATTTCTCCGCATCGCCAAGTACAAGCTGGATATCCATCTTTAAGCGTTCAATTTCATTCATGTCGCATCTACACTTCCGCGAAGGCTGTTACTCGCTGGCCACTGGGCGTATCTCGATGGGGATGGTGTCGCTTATCGTCCCCCACTTTGATCTCACGATATCCCACCATCAGACAGATGTCGTCCTGCGGCGGTTCGAATCTGGTGACTTCGTCGTAGGCGTGGACGGTAATGCCGTCATACTCCGGGTAGCTGAAGCGTATTATCTCATGGCCTCTTTGATCTCCATCTCTCGCGATAAGAGTGAATGAATATTCGGTACCGGCTGGGGACGTGTCGGGTGGGAATGGGCTCTGGATATCGGCGATATTCCGGTACTTTCGGATGAGTTCGTTGCGCTGGCTTTCATCCAGCGTTCTCAGCAGGACGGTGTGGCAACTGATCCTGGTGAAAGGGATCCCGATCCTCGGCCGAGGGCTCATGACGCCGTCTCGATGTGGGGCATGGGCCGAAGGGCATCAAGGTGGGTGGACAGATCAAGCTCGAAACGGCCGTAAAGGTTGATATGCGTCCAGAAAAGGGCTGACAGGCCGCGGCGGTCGGCGTCGGTGAGCCGGCCCGCCCAGGCGGGATCGGCCAGGACGCGCTGGAGAAGGATGGTGTTGACGTAGGTGACCGCGGATTGGAGCAGGTGCAGCGCCAAGGCGGAGATCTCAACACTTTCGCGGTCGGCGCCAGTGAGCTGGCCGTCTTTGCCGTAGCAGAAGTCGGTGTTGGCCGAGTTCCAGTTCTCCACCACCTGCAGGCCCTCGTGGATCTCCGTTCTGAGTGCCGGGCTCGACAGATATTCACAGATGAAGATCGTACGGATGACCCGGCCGAGTTCTTCCAACGCATGGTAGGTGGGGTGTTTCGGGCCGCCGCGGGTGAACCGGCGCAGTACCTGCTCGGCCTCGGCGGTACCGAGGCGCAGCGCGGTGGCGTACTTGACCATCTGGTCGTACTGCTGGGCGATCAGGTCCCAGTCGATCGTCTTGGTCGACAGCACCGGCGCGAGCTGAGGCCAGGTGTCGTCCTCCCCGATGCCGGGCCGGTACAGCCGGGCGGAACCGATGTTCTTCAGCCGAGGCAGGAGCTGGAAGTCGAGCAGGTGGGCGAAGGCGAACCCGATCACGCTGGCGCCGTGCGTGTCGACGTACTGACGGTCGATGTCGGCGGAGGTCAGGTGCCGCATCAGACCTTCGATCATGGACGCGACCTCGGACGCCGAACAGGTTTTCACCTGCGAATAGATACACACGCTGCGCCGCTCAACGTGCCAATAAATCATGACTCCGGGGCCGCCGTAACGCTGGTGCCACTCGGTCATCAGATTCGACGACCACGAGCCGAACTTCTTCGAGTCCGACGCACACGCGGTGCCCTCACCCCACAGGGCGGTGTCGCGCACGGCGAACGTCTCGTTGACCAGGCGGCGGATCGCGGCCCGCAGGTTGTCGCGGTTGATGAACAGCCGCCGGATCCGGCGCAGCGCCGCCTCGGTGTCGAGCAGCGTCTCATCGCTGCCGGCACCGGCGACCACCCCGTCCGCGACCCGTTTGATCCCCATGTTCGTACCCAGGCCGAATAAGGCGAGGAGCAGCCGCCGGCGGATGACCTCTCGGTCGGTGATTTCCCGGGAGGCGACCGAGGTGAACTCGTCGGTGAACCCCGTGACGTAGTCGGCGTCCTTGAACAGGTTGAGCAGGTCCAGCACCCCCCAGCGGCGCACCAGCTCCTCTTTGAGCGCTGCGAGCGTCGTGGGCTCGGCCTGCTTGGCTTGCGGCGGCACGGTGATCCACGGTTCGCCGCGCCGGGTGGTGATCCGTACCCCGCCGGTCGTGCCCGTCTTCAGGGCGTCGTTGAGCTGGCACAACGCTGTGACGTGCCGCTCCTTCAGACCTGCGACGAAGGAGCCCGCGTCCTGCGGCTTCCGCAGGGCGGCGTAGTGGATGTCGCGGTTGTCGGCGAAGTCGGCCGGCAGGTCGTCCTCCGGGTTACGCCACCGGCTGGCCCCCGTTACCCAGATCTCGCGGCGGCGTAGCGCCGCCCGCAGCACCACCAGCACGCACAGCTCGTACGGGATCCGCTCGACCTGACTTTTGTCGTCCTGGTTTTTCTCGTCGACGACCGCGGCCCGCCAGTCCTTGGGCACGACGTCGTCGAGCGGCACCCGGTCGGCGGCAGCGTAGAACTGGGCCTTCGATTCCGCGGCCGCGTATCGGCCGAGCAGGTCCAGGGCGTCCATCACCGGCCGGTAGGCGGTGTTGTTGCTACGGAAGGTCAACGCGGCCAGCAGCTTCGACAGCATCTGCCGGTAATGGTGGGAGTATGACGAGCGCAGCTGCACCCTCACCCGGTGGGCGAACGTCCGCTCGGCCGCCTTCGCTTCGGCGACCAGGTCCTGTAACGTCTCCTCGCTCACCACCGGGAACAGGGCCTGGCGGACGGTGTCGTCTGGATGCTCCACCGCCGCACTGGCGAGCGCGAACAGGATCCCGGCCTTGCCGGTCACCGTGCGGTACTCGGCGGTCATCTCCTTCTCGGCCCGCCGCTCGGCCCGGGCGTTGATCGTGTGAACAAGCTGGATCAGCAGATCCACCAGGCCGTCGACCAGCTCCGTGGTCCGGGCCCAGCACAACGCGGCCAGCAGCGTGAGGCGGATCGGGGCCGGGCGGTCCCGAAAGTCCGACGGGTACAGCTTCGCCCGCCCGGCGCCCGCCAGCCGCCGACGAATTTGTCCGACCAGCCGTCGAACAGGTCCTTCGGCAGGCCCATGGCGCGGACCCCCTCCAGCTTGGAGATCTCCTTCAGCAGCGTCTCCAGGCTGAGCTTGCCCGGGTCGGCCTTCAACTCCGCGAGGAACGCCGACCCGCCGCCAGCTGACGCATCGTCGTCCCCGGCAACGGCCACCAGCTCCTCCAGCCGCGCAATCGCCCCGGGTGACAGTCGGTCGGCGACCTGCACGGTGAATCGCTGCTCGCACCCCGCCCGGGCCGCGCCCAGCACCCGCTCGATTCGCGACGGCCCGGGCGGTTCGATCCGCTCCTTCCGGCAACGGGCCAGCAGCGCCTGACGTTGCCGGTCGTCGGTCAGCTCGACCGGGCACACCTCCGCGGCCATCCAGGCGGCCAGCTTGTCCTCGTCGGCGACCGTGCACTCCCGGAACCCGAGCTCCTCGCGGATCTCCATCCGATGGCGTTTGGTCTGCCGGCTGGACCAGTCGTACCCGGCGAGCGTCGCGACTTCGACGGCAACCTGCTGGGCGACATACGTCACGGCGGCCCTCGGGACCTCCCCGACGTACCGGGGGAACCGGGCATCCAACTCGAAGAACTTCAGCAACAAGGCGAAGGCCAGCCGAGACGCCCCCGACTTGTTCCGCAGCAACCGCCGGTCGTCCTCCAGCAGCGTCCAGCACTCGATCAACTCTTCGGCAGTCCACTCGCGCCGCACCAAACGCCCCCGTTGTCACGCAGTCACGCGATCAGCCAACAGGTTACGACCACAACGGACACGACCGTGACATTTTGAGCAACTACCGAGAGCTACTTGTCACTTCATGACGTGGACCCGAGTACCGGGCCGATACCCCGGATTCGCTACGATTTCGGCGAAGCAGGCTGGTGCGGGGCGTGAGGGTCTTGATGCCCTCCGGTGGGCTGTGCAACGGGGGAAACGGGGGCGCCAGTGGGCGTTGGTGAGCGGGATGTCCCGGCCGACGTGATGCGCCTGCGGCTGGTCGTGACACCGGACCCGGAGCTCGACGTCGAGGCGGGCGAGCGGCTGACCCGGCGGCTGCGCGCGGAGATCGCCGAGCTGGACGTCGAGGCGGTCGGCCTGGCGTCGGGCGGGAGTGTCCCGGACGGCGCGAAGGCAGCCGACCCGGTCACGGTGGGGGCGATCGTGGTCGCGGTGAGCGCGTCGGGTGGGGTGTTGCCCACGGTCGTCGAGACGGTACGCGACTGGCTCGCCCGCCAGGGCCGGGCGCACCGGATCTCGATGACCATCGACGGGGACAGCATCGAGATCGAGCGGGCATCGGCCGAGCAGCAGCGGGCGCTGGTCGACGCCTTTGTGCGCCGGCATGCGGCGGAGTAGCCGATGGGCCGGCGGCTGGCGCTGCTGATCGCCACCTACGAGTATCAGGATGCCGGGCTGCGGCGGTTGACCGCCCCGGCGCACGACGCCCAGGCCCTCGCCGACGTCCTGGAAGATCCGCGGATCGCCGGGTTCGAGGTCACGGTTTTGGTCAACGAGCCGCACCACCGGGTCGGGAAGGCGGTCGGGGCGTTCTACCGGGACCGGCGCCGGGACGACCTGACGCTGTTGTATTTCACCGGCCACGGGTTGAAGGACGACGACGGCCGGCTGTACCTGGCGATGGCGGACACCCTCCGGGACAGCCTGCTGTTCACCGGCCTGGCCGCGGAGGCCGTCGACCAGGCCATGGAGAGCTGCCTGTCGCAGCAGAAGCTGCTGATCCTCGACTGCTGCTACAGCGGGGCGTATCCGGCCGGCCGGCTGGCGAAGGCCGACACGGCCGTGCACACCCTGGACCGATTCCGGGGCCGGGGCCGTACGGTGCTGACCGCCTCGGACGCCACCCAGTACGCGTTCGAGGGCGACCAGTCGCATGGGGAGGCGGCGCGGTCGGTGTTCACCCGCTACCTCGTTGAAGGCCTGCGCGACGGTAGTGCCGACCTCGACGGGGACGGCGACATCACGGTCGACGAGCTGTACACCTACGTCCACGACCGGGTCGTGGCCGAGATGCCGCAGCAGCGGCCGAAGAAACAGGACACCGTCGAGGGGCGGATCGTCGTCGCGAAGAACGTCCACTGGACGCTGCCGTCCTACCTGCGGCATGTGGTGGACAGTCCCCTGGCCGCGGACCGTCTCGCCGCGCTCGACGGCCTGGACCATCTGCACCAGGTCGGGAACGAGCTGGTGCGTGGGAAGGTCCGCGCCGAGTTTGTACGTCTCGCCGCCGACGACAGCAAAGCGGTGTCGGCCGCGGCGACCGCGCGGCTGTGCTCCCTCGCCCCCGACCCCGGCGTCCCGGGGTCGGCGCCGCCCGCTCCACCTGAGCCGCCGCCGGCCGGATTACCGGCACGCGACACTGCCCGCTCTCCAGCGCAGGCGCCGCCGGTCACCGCCCGGACACCCCCGCCGGCAGCCGTCCCCCCACCGCGGGTGGAGGC
>NZ_CAAAFT010000420.1:0-2614 GCF_900634765.1 Candidatus Protofrankia californiensis
TCCCCGCCGTTGCCGTTGCCGTTGCCGTTGCCGTTGCCGTTGCCGTTGGCCTGCTTGCCGGCGGTGGCGGCGACGGCGGCCTTCACGCCGCCGGACGGCGCGGGCACCAGCCGGCGGGCCACCACCCCGGACGGGCGTACGGCAAGCTCGACCTCGCCGTGGCCGCCGGACAGGACACCGACGAGCTGGCGGAGCACCTGCTTGTCGGCGGACTTCGGCAGGTCGACCACACCGCCCGCACGCTGCGGGTTCTCCACACCGGCGATCGAGCGCAAGCCCCAGACCAGCGCGCCGGCCAGCCCGCTGACAGCCTCACCGGAAACGGTGGCCACCGCGCCGTGGGTCGCCAGCCACAGCGGCGCGGCGATCCCGACGTCCTCGACGGCCTGGACCAGCGCCACGGTCGCGGCGAACCCGGCGGGCAGGTCGGACACCTCCGCCGTGTCGTCCCCGACGCCCAGCAGTGACAGCACACCGTCCACCGGCTCGGCCACGGCGGTGGCCAGGTCGGCGGCGAGCAGGCGCCGGGTGCTCCGCTGCGGGTCGACGGGCAGCACCACGCCGTCCGGCAGCGCTCGGGTGAGCGCCGTGACCCACGGAGCGTCGTGTTGGTCGGCCGGCACCACCAGCAGCCACCGCCCGCGCGCGGGTCCGGCGGGCAGGTCGTGGACCGGCCGCCACACCACCCGGTAGCGCACGGTGTCCACCGCATCGGTGAGCCGGTGCCGCTCCCACCAGGATGCGAGGGCAGGCAGCACCTCGCCCAGCGCGGCGCGTTCCCGCTCGCGGGCGATCCCCAGCGTGTCGGCGAGTTCGTCGAGGCCGCCCTGGCGTACCGCCGCCCAGAAGCGGGAGTCTTCGGCGCCGGCCGCCGCGCTGCCGGCCGGTGCGGCGGCCGGCGCCGCCTCAAGCCAGTGCCGGGTGCGTTGGAACGCATAGGTGGGCAGGT
Source organism: Candidatus Protofrankia californiensis (assembly GCF_900634765.1). Taxonomy (NCBI): domain Bacteria; kingdom Bacillati; phylum Actinomycetota; class Actinomycetes; order Frankiales; family Frankiaceae; genus Protofrankia; species Candidatus Protofrankia californiensis. The sequence goes on from NZ_CAAAFT010000420.1 coordinate 950, forward strand.
CGACGGTCCGCGCGTCGAGACCGGAGAACACGGCCTGCCAGTCCAGGCGGGCGCCGTGGGTGTAGGCGGTGCCCACCGCGGTGGCGACCGTGACCGGCTCCGGTTCGTTGCGGCGGAGCAGGGATGCGGTGACGGGGGCTGACTGGCTGGTGTTGTGGGTGAGGGTTTGTTGGGTGAGTGCGGTGAGGACGGGGTCGGGGCCGAGTTCGAGGTAGGTGGTGGTGCCGTGGTGGTGGAGGGTGTGGGTGGCGTGGTGGTAGTTGACGGTGGCGCGGATGTGGCGGGTCCAGTGGTCGGGGGTGGTGAGTGCGTCGGTTTCCGTCTGGCCGGTGAGGGCGGAGACGACGGGGATCGTGGGTTGGTGGTAGGTGAGGGTCTGGGCGACGGTGTGGAAGGCGTCGAGGACGGGGTCGAGGTGGTGGGAGTGGAAGGCGTGGCTGACCTGGAGTTTTTTGGTTTTGCGGCCCTGGTCGGCGAACAGCTGCGCGATGTGGTGGGTGGCCTCGGGGTCGCCGGAGACGACGACCGACGCCGGCCCGTTCACCGCGGCCAGATCCACGCCTGACCGGCCTTCGAGGGCGGTGCGGACGTCGTTCTCACTTGCCTGGATGGAGATCATGACGCCGCCGGGTGGGGCGGAGTGGATCAGCCGGGCTCGTGCTGCGACGAGGGTCGCTGCGTCGGCGAGGGAGAGCACGCCGGCGGCGTGGGCGGCGCTGAGTTCTCCGATGGAGTGGCCGGTGAGGTAGTCGGGGCGCAGCCCCCAGCTGGTGACGAGCCGGAACAGGGCGGTCTCGAGGGCGAACAGCGCCGGCTGGGTGTACAGCGTCTGGTTGAGGTCGGACGGGTCGGTGTCGAAGACGACGTCGCGCAATGGCCGGCTGACGTGCCCGGTCAGTGCGGTGTCGAGGGCTGCGGTGGCTTCGTCGAAGGCGTCGCGGAATATCGGGTAGGTGTCGTACAGGCCCCGGCCCATCCCGGCGCGTTGCGCACCCTGACCGGTGAACAGAAACGCCAGCTTGCCGGACGTGCTGGTGCCCTGAGCGGTATGGAGCGCCGGCCGGCCGGTCGCGACCGCGTCGAGGCCGGCCAGCAGGTCGTCGCGGTCGTCGGCGATGACGACGGCGCGGTGGGACAACGCTGCTCGGGTGGTGGCCAGGGAGAACGCCACGTCCGCGGGGCGTAGCGCGGTGTTCGTGGTGAGGTGTGCGGCCAGTCGGGCGGCCTGGTCCTGGAGGGCCTGGGGGGAGCGGGCGGAGAGCAGGAACGGGAGCGGGCCTGGGGTCGGTTCGGCAGGTGTCGTCGCCGCCGGTTTGGTGTTGTCGGCGGGCGGGTTGCCTTCCGCCCCCTGGTCGTCGGACGCCTGGTCGGTGGGTGCCTGTTCGAGGATGACGTGGGCGTTGGTGCCGCTGACGCCGAAGGCTGACACGGCGGCGCGGCGGGGGCGGTCGACCTCGGGCCAGGGCCGGGCTTCGGTGAGCAGCTCCACGGCCCCGGCCGACCAGTTCACGAACGGTGACGGTGCGTCCACGTGGAGGGTTTTGGGGAGCAGGCCGTGGTGGATGGCCTGGATCATTTTGATGATGCCGGCGACGCCGGCGGCGGCCTGGGTGTGGCCGATGTTGGATTTGAGGGAGCCGAGGTAGAGGGGCCGGTTGTCGGGGC
>NZ_CAAAFT010000421.1:0-4012 GCF_900634765.1 Candidatus Protofrankia californiensis
CCGCCTCTCCCTGCACACCCACCCCTGGCTCGCCGACCACAACGTGATGGGATCCGTGGTCGTCCCGGGCACGGTGTTCATCGAGCTCGCCCTGCACGCCGGTGAGGTCACCGGATACGACACCGTCGACGAGCTGATCGCCGAGGCTCCGCTGGTGCTGCCCGAGCGGCTCGGCGTCCAGGTGCAGGTCGTCGTCGGTGCGCCGGACGGGACGGGGCGCCGGCCGATCGCGGTCCACTCGCGGCCGGACGGCGAGGAACCCCGCGCCGACGGCTGGACCCGCCACGTCAGCGGCTATCTGACCTCCGACGATTCCGCTGCCACGGAGGCGGCGGCGGCGAACGCGGCGGCGGCGGAGTCCCTGGCGACCTGGCCGCCCCCGGACGCCGAGGCTATCGGCGTCGACGGCGCGTACGTCGACGGCGTGTACGAGGCCCTGGCCGGCGCCGGGCTGACGTACGGGCCGGCGTTCCGCGGGTTGCGCGCAGCCTGGCGGCGCTCCGAGCGGGGCGAGGAGATCTTCGCCGAGGTCGAGCTGCCCGAGGGGATACGCGCGGACGCCGGACGGTTCGGCCTGCACCCCGCGCTGCTCGACGCCGCCGTGCACGTCAGCGCCCACAAGGGGCTGCGCGACGCCCCGCCAGGCCAGGTCCAGTTGCCGTTCGCCTGGTCGGGACTGCGGCTGCACTCCTCCGGCGCGACCCTGCTGCGCGTGCGGCTGTCGGTGATCGGGCCGGATCGGCTGTCCCTGGACACCGCCGACGGCACCGGCGCGCCCGTCCTGTCGATCGCATCCCTTGCCGGCCGGCTGGTGTCCGCGGCACAGATCACCGCCGCACGCGCCGCTGCCGGCGGGGCGGCGCACGACGACGCCCTGTTCGCGGTGGACTGGAAGCCGCTGCCGCCGTCGGCGACACCCGACCGCCGGACCTGGTCCGTCCTCGGTGACGGCACCTACCTGCGCGACCTGCTGCGGCAGGCGCGCGCGGACACCCGCGCGTTCGCCGATCTCTCCGACCTCACCGCCGCCATCGACCTCGGCGAACCCGCTCCCGGCCTGGTCTTCACCGGGGGTCTGCCGGATGCCGGCACCGGAACCGGCACCGGCGTCCCCGCCGCCGCGCACGCGACGGTGCGGCGTGTCCTGGCCCAGCTGCAGGGGTGGACGGCCGAACGCCGGGTCGACGGCGCCCAGCTCGTCGTCGTCACCCGGCATGCGGTGGCCGTGGACGGCGGCGACGCCGTCCACGACACCGTCGTCCAGAACACCGCCGTCGAGGACACCACCGCCCAGAACACGGCCGTCGAGGACAGTGCCGTCGACGTCGCGGCCGCCGCCGTGTGGGGGCTGGTCCGCTCCGCGCAGGCCGAGCATCCCGACCGGATCGTCCTGCTCGACGTCGACGACGACCCCGCTTCGGCCGAGGCGCTGCCGGCGGCGCTCGCCGCCGCGGAAGCGGGCGGCGAACCACAGCTCGTGATCCGCGCGGGCACCGTCCGGGTCCCCCGGCTGGTCCGGGTCACCGTGGACGCCACGGCGACCACGGCGAGCGGCACGGTGGACGGCGGTGAAGCCGCCGGCGCGTCGGCGGTCACGTCCGAGCCGGGCGGCACGCCGCACCAGGACGGCACCCTGATCGTGACCGGCGGCACTGTCCTGATCACGGGCGGTACCGGGGCGATCGGCGCGCTGGTCGCCCGCCACCTGGTCACCTCCCACGGCGCCCGCCACCTGGTCCTGACCAGCCGCAGCGGTCCCGACGCCGGCGGCGCCGCACTGCTGCGGGAGGAGCTCGCCGAGCTCGGCGCGACCGTCACGGTCGTGGCAGCGGACGTCGCCGACCGTGACTCACTCGCCGGCGTCCTCGCCGCGATCCCGGCCGAGCATCCGCTGACCGCGGTCGTGCACGCCGCCGGCATCGCCGACGACGGCCTGCTGGACGCCCTCACCGGTGATCGTCTCGATGCGGTGCTGCGTCCCAAGCTGGACGGCGCCTGGCATCTGCACGAGCTGACACGCGACCACGACCTGTCCGCGTTCGTGCTGTTCTCGTCCCTGTCGGGGCTCACCGGCGGGACGGGGCAGGCCCTGTACACCGCGGCGAACGCCGCTTTGGACGCGCTCGCGGCGCACCGCCGGGCGCACGGCCTGCCGGCGCTGTCGCTGGCCTGGGGCCAGTGGGAGCGCGCCAGCGGCGTCACCGCCCACCTGACCGACGCCGACCGGGAGCGCATCACCCGGTCGGGGTTGCGGTCGCTGTCGGACACCGCGGGCGTGGAGCTGTTCGACACCGCGGTGTCGGCCGGCGCCCTGACCGCTCGTCCGCTGCTCGTGCCGGCACTGCTCGACCTCGCCGCCATCCGGGCCCGGTCCGCGGCGGCCGGGGTTCCCGCGCTGCTGCGCGGGCTGGTCCGGCCGGCCCGGCGGGTGGCGGGCGCGGCGCCGGAGGGTACCCGGTCCCAGTTCAGGGAACAGCTTGCGGGCCTGTCCGGAACCGAACGTGACGCGGCCATACTCGACCTTGTGCGTAGAGAAACCGCGAATGCCCTCGGCTACCCGGACGCCGACCCGATCGCCGCCGGCGGCGCCTTCGTCGAGCTGGGGCTGGACTCGCTCACCGCGGTCGAACTGCGCAACCGGCTGGAGGCGCAGACCGGTCTACGGCTGCCGGCGACGCTCACCTTCGACCATCCGACCCCCGCGGCCGTCGCCGAGCTCATCGGTGGCCAGCTCGCGGTCGGCGCGCAGGGGACGCCGTCGGGTCCGGCGGCGAGCGGGGGAAGTGCTGGGTCGCTGGCCACCGGCGGCGTCGGCGGCGGGGGCGTCGGCGGGCTCTACCGGCGGCTGTTCGACGCCGGGCAGATGGACGCCGCCGCGCAGTTGCTGATCGTGGCTTCCAGCCTGCGCTCGACGTTCGACGCGGCGGATCGGCACGACCACTCTCCGGCCCCGCTGACCCTCACGACCGGGCCGTCGCGGCCGAACATCGTCTGCTTCCCGGCGCTGTCGGCGCTGTCCGGCCCGCACGAGTACTCCCGGTTCGGCGGCCTGTTCCGCGACGAGCGGGACGTGTACGTGGTGCCGGCTCCCGGACTGCCGGAAGGCGACCTGCTCCCGGATTCGGCCGCCACGCTGATCCGGATGCACGTCGAGGCGGTGAAGAAGGTCGTCGGCGACGAGCCGTTCGTGGTCCTCGGCCGTTCGATGGGTGGCTGCGTGGCGAACTCGGTCGTCGCCGGGCTGGAGGCGGAAGGGATCTTCCCTGCCGGGCTGGTGCTCGTCGACTCCTACCCGATCGACACGCCTTCCCGGCCTGGGATGGAGTGGTGGAACACCGCTATGATCACCGCTCTCGTGGAGCGGTTCGACCGCTTCGACCTGTCGACGCTGGACACCCGGCTGTCGACGATGGGCACCTACAATCGGATCTTTGCGGACTGGCAGCCGACGGAGATCTCCGCGCGCACCCTGCTCGTCCGCGCGGAGCAACCGCTGGCCGGCACGCCGACCGAGGCACCGGGCCTGGCCGACTGGCGGGCGTACTGGCCGCTTCCGCACGAGATCATCGACGTTCCCGGTGATCACTTCAGCATCCTTGAGGAAGACACCGGGACGACCGCCGCCGCGGTGGCCAAGTGGTTGGCGTCGCTTGCCTGAGCGGGCTGACCGGACGGCCTGCCCGACCGAACGCGACCACGGATGGACGTGGCTGCACCAGGGGCGCGGCCATCACGGCGGAGACCCAGACGATTCATCTAATAGAAGGGAAAAGCATGACACTTCCGGCAGTCGTCGTGACCGGCGCCGCCGCCGGGATCGGCCGGGCAACCGTGGAGCTGTTCGCCGAACGGGGCTACGGGGTCGTTGCCGTGGACCCCGACACGGCCGGCCTCGCCGAGCTCGACACCATCAAGAACGTCGTGACGCTCGAGGGTGACGTCTCCACCGAGGAGACGAACGTCGAGGCGGTGCGGCTGGCCGTCAAGCACTTCGACCGCCTCGACGCGGCAG
>NZ_CAAAFT010000421.1:4037-9896 GCF_900634765.1 Candidatus Protofrankia californiensis
GACGAACGTCGAGGCGGTGCGGCTGGCCGTCAAGCACTTCGACCGCCTCGACGCGGCAGTCCTCAACGCCGGTATCGGCGGCGCGCCGCCGATCGAGGCCCCCGGGGCGATGGAGCAGCTCGACCGCATCCATGCAGTCAACGTGCGTGGCGCGGCCCTCGGCATCCGGGCGGCCGCCCCGGCGCTGCGGGCAGCGGGCGGCGGCGCCATCGTCGTGACGGCCTCCGGTGCCGGGCTGCGCGGCGATCCCTACACCTGGGCGTACAACGCCACGAAAGCGGCCGCGATCAACCTCGTGCGGGCGTCCGCGCTCGACTACGGCTACCAGGGCATCCGGATCAACGCGATCGCGCCGGGTATCACCCTCACGCCGCGCACGGCACCGGTGAAGCACGATCCGCGGCTGTTCACGAACATCAGCCGGCGGATCCCGCTGGGCCGCTGGGGTGATCCTCGCGAGCAGGCCCAGGTGATCTGGTTCCTCGCGACCCCCGAGTCCTCCTACATCACCGGAGCGGTGATCCCCAGCGACGGGGGCCTCACCGCGAGCAACGGCTTCCTGCTGCCGCCGACGTACGACGGTGAGCCGATGCAGTGACACCCGCCGGTGGGACGCCCGTTACATGCGGATCCGTCACAGGCGGATCCGCCGTGGACCCCCGTCCACGCCCATATGTCGCATTCATGGCATTCAGAAAAGGAAGCGATTTATGACCACTACCGATCATCTCGCCGGGACGGACACGGCCGTCGCGACGAGCAGCGTCGAGACGAACAAGACGGTCGCCCGACGTCTGTACGAGGAGGTCGTGAACGAGGGCCGGCTGGACCTGCTCGACGACCTGCTCGCCGAGGAGGCGAGCCGGCGCACCGGCGGCGGCACGTTCGGCCGCGACAGCTTCGCCAGCCACGTCACCGAACTGCGGGCGAACGTCACCGACCTGAAGGCCACCGTCACCAACCTCGTGGCCGAGGGTGACCGGGTCGTCGTCTTCTGGCGTATCCAGGGCATCCACTCCGGCGAGGTCTGGGGAGTGCCCGGCACCGGGAACACGATCGACGGCACCAGCATCAGCCTGATCACGTTCCGCGACAGCAAGGTCATCGACTACGTCGTCACCCCGGACCGGCTCACCATCCTGCAGCAGCTCGGCGCGATCCCGGCATGACGCGCAAGCTGTCGGCTGCCGACATCGCCGAGATCCACCAGACCATCGCGCTGATCGCGCACGTGTACGACAACCGTGAGCTCGACGCCCTGAACCTGGTCTTCACCGACGACGTCGAGCTCGAACTCGGCTACGGCGAGGGCGTCCACCTGCTCGGGATCGAGTCCGTACGGGAGCTGTTCAGCCAGCGGCAACCGGACGGGGCAGATCACCAGACCGTGAACACGCTGATCCTGACCGATCCGGACGGGACCGTGCGGACCCACAGCCGCTACATCGCGCTGCGGTCGGATGGAACGACCACCAACGGTGACTACCTGAGCGTCGTCGTGCCCACCGAGCGGGGCTGGCGGATCAGGTACTTCCGCAGCGTGCTGCGCTACCCCCTCGAGCCCGAGGCCGGCCCCCGGCCGACGGCGATCACGGACGAGTGGCGGCTGACCGCCGACCGCCTCCCGGTGATCGTTAACTGATCCTCACGGATCGTATCCAGCACGCCTCGCGCGGCCGGGCTCCGACCGGCGACGAGCTGTTCCCGGCCCGGAACGGGATCGGTCGCCCGAACCTCACGGGGCGTGCTGGGCAGATGTGTTCGCCGGTCGTCCGGCACGACCGCCGGCACGCCGGCGGACACGGCAACACCCGAACAAAAGCAACACCCGAACAAAGGCAGCCCGAACAGAGCAGGGCCATTGAGCCCCCCGTACTGCCGCCCCACACCGGGCTCACCGAATTCACCGGATTCAATTCACCGGATTCACCGGAGTTCACAGGAGGAGGCAGGAGATGACGGGATTGACGGTCCGTTCCGAGGCCGCTGTTCCCAGGATCGCCGTTCCCAGGACCGCCGCCGACAGCATCCAGGTCGATCATCGAACACCCGTGGTGCGGCTGTCGCGGCTGCTGGACGCGGACTCCGTGACTGCACTGCACCCCGACGACGACACCGGCGTCCACGCCGTCCGCGGCCGGATCGACGGTGCCGCCGTCGTCGCCTACTGCACCGATGCGACGGTGATGGGTGGCGCCCTCGGCCTGGGGGGTGCCCGGCACATCGTCGAGGCCATCGACACGGCGGTGCGCGAGGGCTGCCCGGTGATCGGCCTGTGGCATTCCGGCGGCGCCAGGCTCGCGGACGGGGTCGAGTCCCTCGACGGCGCCGGCCGGATGTTCGCGGCCATGACCCGGGCCTCGGGCAAGGTGCCGCAGATATCGGTGGTGCTGGGTCCGGCGGCCGGCGCCGCCGCCTACGGTCCCGCACTGACCGACATAGTGATCATGTCGACGTCCGGCCGGATCTTCGTGACCGGACCCGACGTCGTGCGCAGCGTGACCGGCGAGCAGATCGACATGGAGGGCCTCGGCGGAGTCGACGCGCATGGCCGCAAGTCCGGTGTCGCTCACGTGACCGTCGACACCGAGGACGACGCCTTCGTCCGGGCCTGCCGGATCACCGGACTGCTCACCCGGCCCGGACGCTTCGACCCGGACGCGGTGGACGACCACAAAGATCTTCGTGGGCTGCTGCCCGAGACAGCGCGGCGTGCCTACGACGTCCGCCCGCTGCTCCTGGAGATCCTCGACACCGCCGGGCCGTGGAACTCCTTCGAGGAGCTGCAGCCCCGGTGGGCGCCCAACATCGTGATCGGTCTCGGCCGCCTCGGCGGGCGCACGGTCGGTGTCATCGCCAACAACCCGATACGCAAGGGCGGCTGCCTGGATTCGCTGAGCGCGGAGAAGGCGGCCCGGTTCGTGCGCATGTGCAACGCCTTCGGCGTACCGCTGCTGGTCGTCGTCGATGTGCCGGGCTATCTTCCCGGGGTCGGGCAGGAATGGGACGGCGTGGTCCGGCGGGGCGCGAAGTTGCTGCACGCCTTCGCCGAGGCCGTGGTGCCCCGCGTCACCCTGATCACGCGGAAGTCCTACGGCGGGGCGTACATCGCCATGAACTCCCGCTCCCTCGGCGCCACAGCCGTCTACGCCTGGCCGCAGGCCGAGGTCGCCGTCATGGGGGCAGAGGCCGCCGTCGGGATCCTGCACCGCAAGAAGCTGGCCGCCGCCGACGGACACCGGGAGGAGCTGCGCGCGCAGCTCATCGCCGAACACGAACGGGTCGCCGGTGGCGTCGACCGCGCCATCTCCCTTGGTGTCGTCGACGAGGTCATCGACCCGGCCCACACCCGCCGCGCCCTCGTACAGACTTTCTCCACCGCGGACGAACGCCGGGGCGGCCACAGCAACATTCCGCTGTGACCTCTGTTGCCGGGCGCTCCAAGCCCTGCTGAGCACTGCTACAGCGACCCGGAGATCTGGGCCGCCGGACCTCCCAGATCGGCTTCCGGACCTCGAACGCGGAAGAAGCTCATTGCGAAACCGCGTTATCCGGTTGCACCGCCGCGTTCCGTGTCATCGCCGCATTGCCCACGGCGGTGACACGGAACGCCCGCGACGCCACACCGCGGTGCCTTTCGCACCGGCTTCCGGAAAATCCCTCGCACCGACTCCGGCGGACACCCTCCGGCAGGCCCGCTCCCGCCAGGAATTCCCCTGGAAAACATCCTCCTCGCAAACATGCTCCCGCAACGGCGGTCAGGGGAGCCAGTCAAGAGCGGTCAGGGCGGCGTGGCCGCCGCCCTTTCACTCCGCAGATCCCGATCAAGGAAAACCGGTTACCGGTTTTCCTACCGAGGCTTATTCAAAACTCCTATCCACATGACCCGGATCATGGCATTGCTGCAGGTCGGAGCACTGTCATGGATCCTTATCGGGGAGTTTTTAATAACTCTCACTGGTTTTCCGACCCGCCGAACGGCTGCCGCGGCCCACCGAGCGGTTCGGAAGGCTGCTCGAAGCCCCTCGTCTCGCCGCCCTGCTCCGCCTCGGCGGTCGGCTGCCCGCCTTCCGCCTCCGCGGCCGGCTGGGTGCCCTCCGCCTCGGCGGTCGGCTGTGCGCCCTCGCTCTCGGCCTGCGCGGGCTGAGTGGCCTGCGCGGCCTCCCGCCGTGACGCCGGCGAGTTCGCGCAGTCGTGTCTCGACGTAGGGCTCGGTGTGGTGCGACCTGTCCGCGATCCGCCGCACGAGGTCGTTGATGTTGGAGGCGGCATCCAGATCCGCTGTGCTGACCTGGACGAACCGGTCAAGAATCTGATGACGGATCTGCCCCCAGTTCTCCCGCAGTCGCTGCTCCAGCTCCTGTGCCTGCTGCTGCTCCATACGATCGCCTCCACATCGAGCCAGCTATTTGTAGTGATAAACCTACTTCGCTCCCGGGCAGAGTCAACCCGAGACGATAGATCCATCAATTCAGTGTTCTCGATGCGCTAATCGGTCCACTCCGTCGAAATACCCCGACAGGGTCCATGTCAGCCGCGGCGGATGTTTGGGAACAAGCCCATTGTTTTTCTGAACAAAAGGGATCCGCTCACCCCGGCGACGCCCCGACCATAGCCCATATCCGATCGGTCCGATCCTCATCGCACGAATTACGCCTGATTTCCATGGTTCGTTCACCATTTCCATGGCTCATCCACCGTTTCCACGGCTCGCGCCCGGCGAGGAGACGATCCCGCCGGATCGGATCTCGCCGGACCGCCGGAACCACGAGGAAGCGACAGCATGAGTTGACAGGGTTAAGTTAACGCTGGCAACCTTCGTCCATGGTCTCGACCGGACGGACGAGGGCCCGCCGGGGTGAGGGTGGCCGGCTGGCCGAAGAGATCCTGTTCGCGGCCGAGGCCCTGCTGGTCGAGGCCGAGGACGAACAGGCCGTCACCGTGCGCGCGGTCGCCCGCAGGGTGGGCGTGACGACCCCGTCGGTCTACCTGCACTATGCCGGCAAGGCCGCACTTCTGGACGCCGTGTGCCTGAAGGTCTGGGGGGACCTGGACGAGCGGCTGACCGCCGCCACGGCCGGCGCGACAGACCCGTTGGACGCCCTGCGGCGGTGCGGCATGGCATACGTACGGTTCGGGCTCGACCATCCCGTCCAGTACCGGCTGCTGATGATGGGTCGCCCTCTCACCCGCGGTGAGGGGCACACGGGCGTCCCAGCCGGAACAGCCAGAACAAACGGGGCAGTCGACACTGCCGGGGCAGTCGGAACAGCCGCGCAGACGACGGCCGCCCAGGCCGCGCTGGAGCAGATGACCCGTGTCGTCCGGGGCTGCGTGGACGCCGGGGTGTTCCACGGGGAGCCGTGCCCACTCGCGCTGAGCCTGTGGGCCGCCGTCCACGGCTGCGTGTCGCTGCTGCTGAGCAAACCCGACCTCGGATGGCCCCCGATCGAGGACTTCGTCGACCACACCGTGCGGATGGCGGGCCTCGGCTCCGCGTTGATCAGCCGCATCACCGTCCCCGGCGGCACCTACGACAGCGTGACCATCGCCGCCGAACTCGACAGGACCGCGGACCGCCTTCACCTCCACCGGCAGGAGCAGCAGTGAGCAACCCAGCGGTATCGACCACCACCGGCGAACCGTCGGCCGAGCCATCGCCCGAGCTACCGGTCGCACCGTCGGCCGAGCTATCGGCCGAACCATCGGTGCTATCGGTCGAGCCGTCGGTCGAACCATCGTCAGCCCCCACCGGGAAACTGTCGTCAGCCCCCACCGGCGAGGAGCAGACGCCCGACACCGGGCGTGCCCGCGCGGTCCTCGCCGTCACCTCGGTCGGCGTGTTCGTCGTCTTCCTGG
>NZ_CAAAFT010000422.1:0-2063 GCF_900634765.1 Candidatus Protofrankia californiensis
CGACCCTGGGTTCGCTGCTTGTCCAGTACCTGTCCTGGCGCTGGGTGTTCCTGGTCAACGTGCCGATCTGCCTGCTGGCCGCGCTGGTCGGCGCGCGGGTGCTGCGGGAGAGCCGGGACGAGAACGCCACCGGCGTCCCCGACCCGCTCGGCGTCGTCCTCATGACGGTCGCGCTCGGCGCCGCCGCACTCGGCATCGTCGAGGGACCGCAGTGGGGCTGGGACGACCCCCGCGTCCTCGGCGCGTTCCTCACCGCCGCGGTCGGCCTGCCGTTGTTCGTCATCCGGACGCGGCACGCCGCCCGCCCCGCCGTCGACCTCAGCCTGTTCCGGGTCCGCTCCTACAGCGTGGCGAACGCCGGGATGTTGACGTTCGCCATGGCCTTCTTCGCCATCACCCTGGCAAACATCATCTTCCTGCAGACGGTGTGGCACTGGTCGGTGCTGCACAGCGCCGTGGCCGTGACCCCGAGTCCGCTGCTCGCCGGTGTCACCGCCCCGTTGGCCGGAGCGCTGGCCGACCGCTTCAGCCATCGCGCGGTCCTCGTCCCCGGCGCGGTGGCCTTCGCCGCGGCGATGCTGCTGTTCGCCACCCGGGTCGGGAGCACACCGCACTACGTCACCGACTGGCTGCCCGCCGCCATGCTCACCGGCGTCGGCATCGGGCTGACCTTCACCACGCTCGGCAGCGCGGCCGTCGCGTCGCTGCCGCCGTCCCGGTTCGGGGTCGGCAGCGCCATCAACTCCTCGTTCCGGCAGCTCGGCGCCGTGCTCGGGGTGTCGATGTTCGTCGCCGTCCTCGGCACGCCGTCCGCCGCCTCCGCGCTCGACGCCTTCCACCGCGTCTGGTATGTGATGGCGGCCGTGGCAACCCTCTCGGCCCTGCTGTGCGCGGGCATCCGCAACCGACCGCACCAGCCGCAGCCGCAGCCGGCGCGACCGAGCGCGGTCACGGTAGATTCATGATCGGTTCGTCCCCGCGCCCGGCACCGGTTCGGGGACTGTCGGGACGTGTTCCACCGTCAGCGCATTCCACCGTAAGAATTGTTTTCCCACCGTCCGAAACCCCCGGATACTCGAAATCCCTAAAGATATGCGTGGCCGAACTCGGCATCCCCTCCCTCGACGTCCCCGCCGGTACCCGTGACCGGTTCGCCGAGATGGCGGCGGCCCCCGGACTGTCCCTGCGCGCCTACCTCGCCCGCCTTGCCGACACCCTGCTCACCCCGGCATAAGCAGGTGTAGGTGGAAACCGTCACCATCACGACTTTTTCCACCTACGGATACGGAAGCCGTAGGTGGAAACCGCTGCTGCCACGACGTTTTCCACCTACGGCTCTGGCAGACACCCCGACGGTCGCCGCGCTGCCGCTGGCCGGGCAGCAGCCGAGCTGCTCGGAGTATCCGGCCAGGCACAGGCGCAGCCGGGACGAAGGCTACGATTTCGACGTCTGTCCACGGCAGGGGGAATGCATGATCGATGATGTCGGTGCCGGCGCAGAGTATCGGCCGAGGGTGTTCATCTCCTACGCGCACGAGTCCGATGCGCACGCCGAATCCGTGCGGGAGCTGTACTGGTTCCTGTGTTCGCGGGGGATCGACGCGAAGTGTGACCTGCCGGCATCCCAGCGGCGGCAGGACTGGGCGCTGTGGATGGAGCAGCAGATCCACGCGGCCGACTTCATCCTGATGATCGCCTCGCCCGCCTACCGGCGCCGGGCCGGCGGGGATGCCGCCGCCGACGACGGTCGTGGTGTGCAGTGGGAGGCCGGCCAGATCCGCGACGTCATCTACCGCGACCAGCAGGCAGGCTTGCGCCGCGTTCTGCCGGTCGTCCTCCCGGGCGCGACCACCGATGACATCCCGCTTTTCCTCCGCCCCTCCTCGACAACCCACTACCGGGTGGATGCGATCTCCGACGCCGGGCTTGAGGCGCTCCTGCGGGTCCTGCTCGGCCAACCGCTGGAGATCGAACCGGTTCCGGGGAACCGCCCGTCGCTGCCGCCGCGTCCCGGCCCGGGTGCGATTCGGGTGGTGGCGGGAACGGGTCCGTCGGTGTCCGGG
>NZ_CAAAFT010000423.1:0-12288 GCF_900634765.1 Candidatus Protofrankia californiensis
CTTCGATGAGGCGAACCCGTCGGTGCGCTGTCGCCTGCCGGGCGGGGCCCGGCTGCACGCCATCGCCCGGGTCACCGACACCGTGCACATCAGTTGCCGGCTCCTCGCCCGCGGGCTGGGCACCCTGAGCGGCCTGCACGCCACCGGGATGTTCGGCGACGACATCGCCGCCGTGCTCGCCGCGACCGCACGGCTTCAGGTCCCATTCGGGCTGATGTTCTCCGGCGGGACCGGTGTCGGGAAGAGCACGCTGCTCAACGCCTGGCTCAACGCCCATCCGGCCAACCCGGTGCTCGACCGCATCGTGCTCGTCGAGGACGAACGCGAGCTGTACCTGGACCCGCGCCGGTTCCGCAACCTCGTCACGTTCGAGGCGGCGGAGGCGAACATCGACGGCAAGGGCGCGTACACGATGGACCACTACCTCTCCCGCGACCTGCGCAGGCAGACCCCGCAACGGGTCGCGCTCGGAGAACTGAAACCAGACGGCGGGGTCATGCCTCTGCTGTTGGCGCTCGGGCAGGGCATCGCCCAAGGGGTCGCGACCACGATCCACGCCCCGTCCGCCGAGGACGTCCTGTCCCGCATCCGCACCTACGCCGCCTTCGCCCCGATACGGGTACCGGAGGAGACGGTGCTGGAAACCATCGCCGCGACGGTCGATCTCGTCGTGCACGCGGCGCGCGTCGGCGGTCGGCGGGTCATCACCTCGGTGCGGGAGTTCGCCGAGTACCGCGACGGCAGGGTTACCTCCGCCGAGCTGTGGCGGTGGAACCCTGCGGTCGGCCATGCGACCCGCACCGACGCGGACATGACCGACCGGGTCGCTTCCCTACTCGCCGCTGCCGGCGTGGACCGGGGCATCCTCGCCCGCCAGCGCGGCGCGGCCGGCGGAACGGGACCGTCATGGTGAGCATGTCCGCCACGACCACGGCGCTCGCACTGTGCGGCGCCGGGTGCGGGCTCGGCCTGTGGCTGCTGCTGATGAGCACGAGCGGGCAGGTGAGCCTGCCGCCGATCCGTCTGCGCGGCCGGCTTCGGAACCGTCAGACCCGGCAGATGGCGGTGTGCGTCGCGATCGGGCTCGCCGTGGCGGTCGTCGCCCGTATCCCGATGATGGGCCTGCTCGTCGCCGCCCTGCTCTGGGTCAGCGCCAGCGCGACCTCGGGCCCGTCGATCCCCGTCATCACCGCCACCGGGGACGCAATCGCCTCGTGGGCAGAAACCGTCCGTCAGGAACTCGAAGCGGGTCAGCCGCTGCGGGCGGCGATCGTCGCCGCCTGCGATGACCCGCCACCACCTATCGCCGTCCCGCTGACCCGCCTCGCCGCCCGGCTGGAGACCGTCGCGCTGCCGGAGGCGCTGTGGGAGCTGCGCGCCGCCGTCGACCATCCCGCTCTCGGCCCGATCGTTGCCGCGTTGGACGTTGCCTACCGGCGCGGCGCCGGGGACCTGCCCCGGCTGATGGCCAGCCAGGTCGAGGCGACCCGCCATCGGGTCGCCGTCATGCGCGACCTGCACGCCGCGCGGGCGAAACACCGCCGCGCGATGGCCCTGCTCCTCGGTCTGTTCGCCGCGTCGATCCTCACCCTGATGGCGGTCTGGCCGACGTTCCTCACCGCCTACCGACCGCTTGCCGGTCAGCTCGTACTCGCCGGTATCGGCCTGACCGTCATCGGAGCCGTCCGCTCACTGATCCAGATGTCCCGTCCGGCGCCCACCCCGGACTTCTTCACCCGCCCGCCGGACGTCGCCGCCATATCCGTCGACCAGGCAGGAGACCTTCCGTGATCGGCTCGGCGGCGGTCGCCGGCTGCGGGGCAATGGTCGGCGCCGGAGTGTGGCTCGCCGGCAAGGCGCTGCGACCCCGCCGTCCCAGCCTCGTCGACGACCTCGCCCTACTCGACGCCCCACCCGCCACGCCGGAGGCCGTGCCGATCACCCGCCGGCTCGCCCGGAATCTCACCGAAACGATCGAACGGATCGGCTGGCGTCGGCTGCTGCTCGCCGACGACCTCGCGCTCGCTGACCGCGAACCCGACAGCCACACCCTGGCCCGGCTCATCCACCTGCTGGCCGGCGTCGCGGTCGGCGCGTTCGCCGGCGTGGCGGTCCGCGCGCTCGTCGGGATCTCCGCGCTCGCGGTGCCGCTGCTCGCCGCCAGCGGCATGGCCTTCGGGCTGCTGTTCGCCGACCGGCCCGTGCGCCGGCTCGCCACCACCCGCCGCACCGAGGCAGCGCTCGCCGTCGCCTCCTACATCGACATCGTCCGCATCCTGCTCGTCGGTGGACTGCCCCTGCACACAGCACTGCGGGCCGCCGCCGACCACGGGACCGGCTGGGCATTCACCCACCTGCGCGGCGCGCTCACCGCCGCCCGCGACGCCGGCCTGCCGCCCGACGCCGGTTTCGACCAGCTTGCCCGCCGGCTGCCCGTCGCCGAATTCACCGACCTCGCCCGCACCGTCACGACCGCCCGTCGCGGCGCGTCACCGGTCGCCGCGCTGGAATCCCGCGCCACCGCGATCCGCGCCGCCGAGGCCGCCACCCGTCGGGCCGAAGAAGCCGTCGCCGACGCGCAGATCGAGCTGCCGTCCGCGATCGTCGCGATCGCGTTCGTCGGCTACCTCACGTACCCCCTGCTGATGCTGATCGGCACCGGAACACCGCAATGACCAGTAACCGCCCCCGTGGAAAGGAGCAGGCTCGCCATGCTGACCCGCCTGAGCTCCGCGATCCTCCTCGCCTACACCTGGCTCACCCTCCAGGCCCGGCGGATACGCTCCCAGCCGCGCGACGACCGGGGCGACGCCCTGTCGACCGCCGTGATCGCGGTTGGTCTCGTCGCCCTCGCCGCACTCGTCATCCTGATCCTGCGGCAAAAGGCACAAACCATCGCAAACAATGTGTGCACCAACGCCGATCCGACCACCTGTTCGACAAAATAGCGGTTTCGTTGCGGCAACGCCGGGCGCGGCCGGACCGCGACGCCGGCAACGCCGCCGCGCTCGCCGCCGTCATGCTGGGCGTGTTCGCGCTCCTCATCGTTTTCCTGGCGACGTCGGTGCGCTGGTTGACCGCCGACGCGGCATCCGCCGCCGCCGAGCAGGCCCTCGAGATCGCCCAATCCCCGGACGGCAATATCGACGATGCCCGCCAGGTGGCCAAGCAGCTGGCGACCTCCACACGGGTCGTCACCAACGTCACGGTGACCGTCGACCGCACCGACCGGAACATCACGGTTTCGATCGCCGCACACTCGATCCTCGGTGGCACGGTCGTGAAGAGCGTGAGCGGCGCGCCGATCCGCTTCGTCCCACAGGAACGGGTCCGCCCGTGACGCGATCCCGTCGAACCCACAGCGACACCGGCTCGTTCTCCCTCGAGTTCGCCGTCGGCTTCGCCGTCATCGTGCTCGCCATCCTGCTCGTCGCCGTCGCCTACCAGGTCCGCGCGACCAGTGCCGCCGTGACGGCGGCTGCCCGGCAGGCGGCTCGCGCGGCCTCGCTGACCGCCAGCCCCGACCAAGCCAGAGCGGCTGCCAGCCAACGCGTCCGCGACCGGCTTGCCAGCGGCCCCTGTCAGACCGGCACCGTCGACGTCACCACCGACACCGCCGACTTCCACGCCGGCGGCATCGTGGCCGTCACCGTGGCCTGCCAGACCCAGCGGCTCCTCGGGCCGAGCCGGCGCATCGTCGGCCATGCCGACGAAGTCATTGATCGCTACCGCGGTGGCCTGCCATGATCTGCCAGCCGCGAGGAGACAGCGACCGAGGCTCGGTCTCGCTGTTCCTCGCCGTCATCTTCACCGCTGCGGTCATCTTCGCAGGCCTCGTCTACGACGCCGGCCGGGTGTTGGACGCCAACTCCCACGCCTTCGACCTCGCTGGCAAAGCCGCCCGTGCTGGCGCGCAGGACCTCGACCTGACCGGCCTGCGCACCGGCGTCGTGCGCGTCGACCCCGACGCCGCCCGCCGCACCGCGCTCGCCTACCTCGCCCGCCACGGCGTGACCGGCCAGGTCGCCGTGGCCGATACCCGCGTCACCGTCACCGTCGCCCTACACATCGACTACCGGCTGCTCACCCTCATCGGGCGCACCGGCGCCACCGTAACCGGAACCCGCACCGCCGTCGCCACGGCCGGGCCCTGATCAGCCCACAGGCAGGACGTGATGCCAACAGTGACCGCCATCCCCCCGTCCCGGCCCCGCCGTGTGCGGCCTCGTACCGGCGAACTGCTGGCCGGACTTGTGGCAGCGCTCGGCATCCTGGGATTCCTCACTGCCGTCCCGGTCGCTTTCTGGGTGTGGCGGCACAATCCGCTACCGACCACATGGGAACCCACCCGATGGTGGACCCTGGCCCGCCGTGGCTACATCCACCCCGACCTTCTGCCCAACGGCATCGCCGTCGCCGCCTGGTTGTTGTGGGCCGAGTTCGTCCTCGCCCTGGTCCGCGAAGCCGGCGCCCGCGCCCGACGCGGCGCGAGCGCCGGAACCAGCCGGATCGTCCCCGGCAGGATCGCCCACCTCGCCAGCGCTTGGATCACCAGCGCGTCCATCGTCCTGACCGTCCTCGCCAGCCGCACCGGACCAACCGTTCCCGCCGAGGTCCTACCCATGCCGGCTGCCGTGACCGCCGCCGTCCATACCAGCGTGGCGACGACCGCCGCCATCCACGCCGACGGCGAGACGTTCACCGGACCTTCGATCAACGCTGGCCACTCCGGGGCCGCCAAGCCGATCGTCGCCAGGGACTACCAGCCCACACAGGCCATGACGACCTACATCTGCGCACCATACGACACGCTGCGTTCCCTCGCCGCCCACTTCTACGGCAACCCCGACTTGTGGTCGGTCATCCGCGACGCGAGCATCGACGCGACGCAGCCCGACGGCACCCACCTGCCCGCCGGATTCACCGCTGTTGACACCGGCACCGTCCTGCGCATCCCCCAGCCGGACACGACGGCCACCACCGGTTCTGCCCTGATCGTGCCCGCCCGTGCGTCTGAGCCGGCTGGCGACCGCGCTCCCGAGACGTCCAGCCACATCGTCGTCTCCGGCGACACTCTGTGGGGCATCGCCACCACCGCCTACAACCTTCCTACGGACAGCGCAGGCCCCGCCGCCACAGCGATCTTCGATGCCAACAAGGGGGTCACCGACCCCGCCGGTCATGTCCTGCACGATCCGGATCTGATCAACCCTGGGATGACGCTGCACCTGCCCGTTCTCGCGTCTGACGGCGCCAGCAGCACCGGTGCCGGAACCGACGGGAGGGCAGCGCCAACCGCGCCGGCGCTACCTGACGACGGACCAGGCAGCGCGTCCAGGACCCCGCCGACGCGGGCGCCGGTGACGGCAGTGCCAACGACCGGCACCCCACATACGGGTGCCCCTGCCATGCCCGACCAGCAGGACATGACGACCGGGTCCAGCGCTGTTGCCGGGACGAGACCTCCCCACACGGCGCTGCCAGGCAGCACCCCGCCGGGCGCGAGCTTGCCCGGCAGCGCCGATGGGCCTTCGGCGGCCGCTGCGTCGCCATCGGCCGCTACATCCGCGCCCGCCTCGCCATCCGCAACCAGCCAGCCTCCGGCCACGCCGTCAGCCGATGAGCCGCCGATAACGGCACGCCGCACCTTCCCTGTCGGATGGATCGCCGCCGGCGGGCTGCTCGCCGCGTTCCTGGCCGCGCTGTGGGGCTCACGGCGACGCCGCCGCGACAGCACAGTCCGACCCGGCGACGTTCTCTCACCGCCCGACCCCGCCGTCGCCGATGTCTCCCGTGCCGTCCTACGAGCCGACGACCCCGACGGCACCCGCCGGCTCGACCACGCCCTTCGCCTGCTCACCGCTCCCCACCGCACCGACCGGGCCAACACCGCACCACTGCCCCAAGTGATCTTCCGGCACCTGGACGACCGCATCGACGTCTACCTCGCCGCACCCCTGACCTCGGCGCCACCACCACCCTGGCGGCCCGGACCTGACCCACGCGTTGTCGTCCTACCCGCCAACGCGGACGTCCCGACCCCGGACCCGCGGCTCCCCGCGCCCTGCCCGGCACTCGTCCAACTCGGCGTCACCGACGACGGCGCGGAACTTCTGGTCGATCTGGAAGCACTCGGCACCCTCGCCGTCGACACCGGACCCGACAGTGACCTACCCGCCGTGGCACGGGCCATTGTGGCCACCATCGCCGCATCCCCCTGGGCGGAAATCACCACTGTGCGCACCGCCGGCATCGATGTCGCCGGCTTCGCGGGCGAGGAACGCATCCAGCCCGCCTCCAGTCCGATCGACCTCGTCACCGCCGCGCTACACGCCGCCGAACGCCGCACCACCGATCTCGCCGACTCAGGCTGGAACACGACGCTGACCGCCCGCGTCCGCGAACCCGACCAGGACTGGGACCCGACTATCGCCGTCGCCGCCGACCCCGCCATCGACGACGCGCTGCTCGATCAAATGACCGCGGCGGCTGGCGACGGCTACCGCGGCCTGGCCGCGATCGTGCCCGCCCGACCCGACCATCCCGTCCGCTGGCGGCTCACCGCCGTCCACGCCGACGTCGGACAACGCTGGCGGCTCGACCCCCTCGGCATCACCGTCACCCCGCTCGGTCTGACCGCGGACGACCTCAACGACCTCAACGCGTTCCTCGCCGACGCCGATCCGGCACCCGTCGCCGCGCCCCCGCCAGCGGCCGACGACCACGCCGAGCCCTTCCCCGAATCCGACTGGCGGGTCATGATCCGCCTAATCGGCCCCGTCGATCTCATCGCCCGCGACGGCACCCGCCCGGCCGAGGCACCCCGGGGCCGCATCCTCGAACTTCTCGCCTGGCTGATCACCCACCGGCACGGCACCCGCACCGACCTGGAAGCGGCGATGTGGCCCGACGGCGCCCACGCCCGCACTATCGGCAACGAGATCGGCCGTGCCCGCGCCGTACTCACGGAACTCGCCGGACCGGACGCCCACGACTGGATACCCGCCCGCTCCGCCCAGCTCCGCATCCACCCGCTCGTCACCAGCGACCTGGAACTGCTCACCGCCCGCCTACATCACGCCCGAGCACAACGCGACCACCCGGGCATCGCGATCGCTACCCTGCAAGACGCCCTCGACCTCGTCCGTGGCACCCCCGCCAGCTACGACTGGCTCGTCGCCGAGACCGGCTCCACCCTGACCACCACACCTGTGCAGGTCGCCACCCTGCTCGCCGGCCACCACCTCGATCGCGGCAACGCGGACGCCGTCTTGGAGACCACAGCCCGGGGCCTGGCGATCTTGCCGGCACACACGGAACTGTTCGCCCTTCGCATGCGTGCCCACGCGCTCGCCGGCGACCCTGCCGCAGTCACCGCCGAATACCGCGCCTACCAGCGCGCCGAACGCGCTGACCCGTTCTGGGATGGCGACACCGACCCCGAGCTACGCGCCCTCCACACCCAACTCCTCAGCGCCGCCACCCGAGCAACCTCCACCCGACCCCGATAGGGGTGACAAGCGAGCCGATCTGCTCGGAATCGTACGCACGGCCGGCGTCACTGCCCGGCTGGCTGCACACCTACGATGACCACCGACATTAAGATCGCAACGGCGGCTTGCCGTCGCGCTCCGGAACCTGCCGACCCCCGATTGCTAATTCCGCCCCCACCAAAGTCAACTCCTTGGCGTTGGTTTTGTGCTGCTTACTACACCCCCGAGTTCGGCATGGGCCTCGGCGAGCTGCCGGCGCAGCCGCACCACTTCCCCCGACTCCGTGGGCGAGTCTGCCTCTTCCAGCCAGTCCGGCCACCCGCACGCCACCACCCGCTCGGCCGGCACCCCGAGCGCTGCCGCCAGCGCGAGCTGGGAGCTCCGGTCGGGGACGACTCCACGATGCTCCCAGCGCCAGATCTTCTGGCGGTGAGCCGCGATATTGATGCCACTGACATGCGCACGATCAGCCACGATCCGGGCCGTGCGCTGGTAGGACCAGCCGCGCACGGCCCGCACCCGCGCCAGCGGATGCATCTCCGGTTCCGGCTCCGTCTCGCCGGGGCCCCTACCGCCGGTCACCACCCGCCGCCCAGGTCAGGTGGCAGGATCCCCGGCGGGACCAGTGGACACGGCGGTTCGTCGGCGTCGTGAGGCACGGTCAGCCACAGCACCATGTCGCAGGATTCTGGGGTGATCTTCCAGGACCGGCGGGCGGTCACGTCCAGGATCTCCACCGGCAACCGAGTCCCCGGCTCGTGCACGCGGGCGTGGGCCCAGGCGTGCACCAGCTCCCAGCGGCCCGCGGCGAATTCCGCCACCCCCGCGCCATCACCGTCAACCACGACCAACCGTCCCGGCTCCACCCCCGGTGCCGGGCCACTCAGCAGCACCGCGGGAGCGTTCGCCTTCGGGCCGTCCGCCGGGGCGGCCCAGGTCCGCCCACGGGTCGCCTCGGCGTCCATTGCCAGTACGACGGCGTCCAGCGCCGTCCGCACCCCCGCACCGAAGGCGGCGGCCTCCCCGGGCGTCACCCCGACGCCTGTCTGCAACAGCGCTGCCGGCCGGGCGGAGAGCGCCGCCAGCACCATGCTGCGCCATACCCCCGGCGGCGCCGGCGGGCCACCTGCGGGCACCGGGCCGTGGGCGGTGTCGCCTTCAAGCAGGTCCAGCAGGCGGCGCCAGGCCGTCCGCGCCTCGGCCGCCCTCACGCCGCCCTCGCCCGCGCTCCGTCGCTTTGGCGTCCGGCCGCGTTTCTCACCACTGTGACCCCAGCGCACCCGCACGGTCGTGTCGCATGACTCAGCACGGCCGCTCACTTCTTGTCACGCGGGCGCTATCCGGGCCATCCTCGAGTAGTTCGACGATCTTTGCTACAGCGTCCGCCATCGTGTCGTACATGTCATCGTGGCCGCAAAAGCCGTCGCCGGGGTCGCCACCGTCGATGCGGGAGACTCCCCACTGTCCGTCCGACGCGTTCTCAGCAGCGATAAAGCGTCCAGCGTGTCGGATGTCCGCCGAGATGCGCCCCCGATCGGATACGCGTATATCGACACGTGGACCGTCACCGATCGCCTCACGTAACGCGGCTTCGAAGATATCGGGCGTGACCAGAAGGGGCCGCGAAACTGGCACGATCTTGACCGCCTCGTGGGTCGCGACCGTGAGGCCTGAGCGAGACGCCTCACCAATTCCAGTTGGCCCGCCGCCGTCGTCTCCGTCATCGCGTGATTCCGACTGATCGCCAGAGCGATAGCCCGACAGGATCTGACCGATTGCAGTACGTACGGCATAGTGATGCGCACGCCCGCCGTGGTCGAAGGCATCCCGTATTTCGTCGGAGACCGCCGAACTAGACACGGGAAAGGGTGCGGCCTCCAGCTCCAGCACAGCCACAAGCGCCGCCCGTAACCGCGCTCGCGGCATCGGCTTGCCCGATGGGTTGAGTTCTTCTGCCACATCACGTTCCAGCACGGTTAACGCAATCTGTCCCCACGCCCACGATCGCGCTTCCGGCGTATCCGGTCCGCTCACGGCTTCACCACCGAGACGATGTGCGTGCGCTGCCGCTGAGTACAGGCTAACAACGCCGAGGATACACGGCGAACCGACCAGTTCTTCGCCTGCAGGCGAGCCCACGACCACAACCAACTGGCGGGCCATTGCGGCCATCCCGTCGCACCGATCGTCACGTCAGCCACGCCTTCCCGCGACCGTGACGTCTGCGGTCGCGACTGCGTGATGTGCGTCGAAGTCGATGACCGCCGGCCGCCAGTGCGGGACCTTGTTCCGCGCCGCGTATTCCAGCATCGCTGCGATACTTTCAAAACCGATCACGACCCGTAGCCCCGTCCTCTTCTCCGGCGCATCCACAACCATCGCGAACACATCCGCCGTCTCAGTCATCACCGATGCCCCACCGAAGCGAGCATGCCGCTGAATCCGTACTCCGCTGACGTTTCCTGTGTGGTCACGGCATATTCCACGCAAGCGACGGCGTCCATCCGGCGTGCCCGCCCACCGACAATTTCTACAACCCACACCGGCTGGGCAGCATCAGGAATACGCAGACGGTCACGGGCGTAGAGGCGCGCGCTTTTCCGGGTCGGACATGAGCCGACCCACTTGCCGTCGCCGTCGAACACCGAGAACGGGCGGACGCCGACAGTATCAACGACGTACCCCCGCTCACCGTTGCCGTGTCGCTTCACCTGGCCTCCATTCTCGTCTTCCTCGTCAAGCATTCCGGTTTCGTGAGCGATGTACGATCACGAGGCGAAATGGGGAAACTGATATCGACCTCAAGCCCCGGCCGGGGTCATATATCACCAATATCGGCTTGGAAACCCGGTGGCAGGCTCGCGATGACGGCGTCGGCGGTGGCCCTGAGCGCATCCATCTGGCCGATCAGGTGCCAGATTGCTTCTCGGACGCTCAGGGACGGCCCCCGCCCGTCGAGCGGGTCGCGCAGCGCGACCGTGAGTACGGCACGGACTGCATGGTCGAGCACCGCCTGGCAACCCGTGCCGCCGGTGAGCAGGCCAAGGAGACGGACACGTTGCCGGAAGGGTCGAACGGTCGGTCTCCAAGCTCTGCTCGTGACCGAGCCACCAGGTTCCTCCTGAGCATGAGCAAGCGCTCGCAGTTCGCGGACACCGCGTTGGCCGCGCTCCCTGTTCGGCTGTCCCGATGCCGGCATATGAACTCCGTCGCGATCTGTGGTGTCGACGCTGATCGGTGCCAACTTCCTGTGGCTCCGTGCCCACTATCCACTCTGCCAGATGCATATGCAAGACTAGTTTTGCAATTGGCAGATGATGGGAGCAGGACGCCAAGACCGTGGTGGTGCAAGACTGTGCTGAGGCTGAGCGTCTGGGGAGGTTGGTCGTGGCTGATACTGGGCATGCGGGCGGCCCGACGGTCCGACGGATGATCATTGGTAAGCAGCTTCAGGCGCTACGGGAGAGGGCCGGGCTGTCCTACCAGCAGGCCGCGGAGGCGATCTACGCGTCCGAGTGGACGATCCGCCGGATGGAGAAGGCAGAAGTCGGCCTCAAGCTCAACAACGTCAGAGGGCTCCTCGTCCTCTACGGCGTCACGGACCCACATGAGATCGACGCCTTTCTCGGCCTCGCCCGCGACGCGAACAAGCCCGGCTGGTGGCATACCTACAGCGACGTCCTGCCTGCCTGGTTCCGCGTGTACGTCGGACTGGAGGAAGCGGCAAGCCTGATCCGTTCTTACGAACCGCAGGCCGTCCCGGGCCTACTGCAGACCCGGGACTACGCTCGGGCCCTCACCGAGGCAGGGTTCCCCAACGCCCCTGCCGAGGAGATCGAACGGCGGGTCAACCTCCGTATGACCCGTCAGGAGCTGCTCACCCGGCCGAACGCCCCGCGTCTGTGGGTTGTCCTGGAAGAGACCGCGCTCCGGCGGACGGTTGGCGGGCCTGATGTCATGGCGGCGCAGCTGGACCACCTCGTCACAGCCAGCTCGCTACCTAACGTGACCATTCAAGTCATGCCGTTCGCAGCTGGGCCGCATCCCGCGATATATGGGGCGTTCCACCTCCTCCGCTTCCCCGTCGCGGAGCTTCCGGACATCGTCTACGGCGAGAGCATGACCAGCGCCTTCTACCTGGACCGACCCGAGGAGGTGGCCTCCTACCTCGAAGCTCACGACCGCATATCCGCCCAGGCCGTCCCCGCCGAGAAGACCGCGACCATAATCAACACTATTCGCGAGGAGAGATGAACAGTGGGAAAGATCTACAACGGCATGCCCGCTAACGACCTTGGCGTCGAAGGCTGGCAGAAACCGTGGAGCGGCCCCAACGGGGGTACCTGCCTGGAAGCGAAGAAGCTGCCCGCGGGTCTCGTCGCGCTTCGTCAGTCCACCGACCCGGACGGGCCGGCACTCGTCCTGACGGTCGACGAGGTTCGTGCCTTCGTCGAGGGCGCACGGGCCGGTCTGGCGGACGACCTGATCGAGTAAACGAAGGCGATCGCATCAGTGACCCCTGAAGCAGGTTCCCGCCACACCCGTACCGTGGTGCACCGCCGCCATACCGTAGTGGTAGGAAGGGTCAGCAGCACGACACGACGACGGCTGTTCGTCTAAGGCATCGGAGAAGCGGCGGCCCACATGACCAGTGCCTTCTACCTGGACAAGAAAGATGAGGTCGACGCGTACGCGGAAGCCCTGGACCGGATGTGCGCACAAGCCACCCCCACCGCGACCACGGCATCGATCCTTAGCGACACAGGCAAGGATATGTAACGGGATGGTGACAGGA
>NZ_CAAAFT010000424.1:0-2167 GCF_900634765.1 Candidatus Protofrankia californiensis
CAACGATCGTAGTCTCCATCGAACCCGGGGCGGTTCAGATGGAGACCACGGGGGACTACTGGCGCGGGGCGTTCTACGTGTTGGAGGACTGCCTGACGGTGATCCTGGTCAACGCCGCCCACGCCAAGGGCCTACCCGGCCGTAAGACCGACGTCAGTGACGCAGCCTGGCTGGCCCAGAGGGGCGAGTGCGGTCTGCTCACGGCGTCGTTCGTGCCGCCGGAGCCGATCCGCCACCTGCGTGATCTGACCCGCTACCGGGCGACCCTGACAGCTGAACGCAGCCGGGAGGCCCAGCGGCTGGAGAAGGAGCTGGAGGACGCCGGGATCAAGCTGTCCTCGGTGGCCACCGACATCCTCGGCCGTTCCGGACGGGCGATGCTGGCCGCGTTGATCGACGGCGAACGCGATGTCCACGTGCTGGCCGAGATGGCCAGGGCGAGGATGCGCCCCAAGATCCCTCAGCTGGTGGAGGCGCTGACCGGCACCTTCACCGAGCACCACGCCTTCCTCTGCCGGCTGCACCTGGAACGCATCGACCAGCTCACCGAGGCCATCGGCGAGTTGTCGGCGCGGATCGAGGAACAGACGCGCCCTTTTGCCCGCCAGCGCGAGCAACTGGTGACCATCCCCGGTGTCGGCCAGACCGTCGCCGAGGTCATCATCGCCGAGACCGGCGCCGACATGGGCCGCTTCCGCACCGCCGGGCACCTGGCGTCCTGGGCCGGTATCTGCCCCGGCCACCACGAATCCGCAGGTAAACACAAATCGGGCAGGACCCGCCACGGCAACCGGTGGCTGAGAGCCGCCCTGGGCACCGCCGCCATGGCCGCCGCCCGCACCCGGGACACCACCTACCTCGGCGCCCGCTACCGACGGCTCGCCCCCCGGCTGGGCAAGAAGAAGGCCCTCGTCGCGATCGAGCACTCCATCCTGACCGCGGTCTGGCACATGTTCACCCATGACACCGACTACCAGGACCTCGGCGGTGACTACTTCGCCCGCCTCGACCCCGAACGCGCCCTGCGCCGCCTCACCCGCCAGGCCAACACGCTCGGGTTCACCGTCCGCTTCGACCCCATCCCAGCAGCCGCCTGACCCCGTGCACGCTGTCACCTCACCTCATTTTTCGGGTCAGCAGGAGGCGAGTGCGACGATGCCGCTGGATGATCCGGTCGAGGCGCTGCTCACCGCGGACAGGCTGCCGCCGAGGAAACGGGACCGGACCTGTGAACGGCTGGCCCAGACCCTGATAGACAGCGGGACGGTCCCGGCCTGGGATGTGCCCGCGGACGGCGCCGACCGGGCGGTCGGGGTCTGCGCAGATATGTACTGGCGGCGCCGGCACCTCGCCGTCCCGAGCGTGACGACAGCGCGGGAATGCGCCGAGTGGGTCTGGCGGCAGGTACATCCCGCCGCACGGGAGGCGGTGTGCGAGCGGTGGGCGCTGGGATACGCGTTCATCACGCGGGACACGGTCGACAGCGCCAGCGACCTTGCCGATACGACCGCCGCGCTTGTCACCACCGCGGACACGCCGTTCGTGCCGTACTTCTGCCTGCTGTACCACTGTGGGAAACTACGCGCGAACTTCACGTCGTACGAACTGCTGCTGGTCTTGGACCAGTCACCGCTGGCGGTGGCCGCCGCCGCGTACACGACGGCACCGGTCATCACGGCGCTGCGGGCGTTCGCCGCGTTTCTCACCGGCGACGACGCCGCCGCGCTCGGACACCTCGACACTGCGTGGAACCACCCGGCGCGGACCCGGGCGGCCATCGACATCTGCCTGCACGGGATCTGGGCGGCCCGACACAGCCCACGGCACGGCCCGCTACTCCGTGACCGCGCGACGCAGGCGGTCGCCACCCACCCCGACGACGCAGTGTTCCACGCCCGTCTCGCGGCCGGGCTCCGCCTCGTCGGCGCACACGAGGCTGCGCTCGACGCGATCGATCGGGCTCTCCGGCTGCTGCCCGCGCACGGGGCGCGCTCCAGCCACAACCTGCTCCAAGACCAGCTGCTGCGGGAACGCGAACTTGATCGTGACCGGGCATACCATCACCGCGTCGATATCCGGCCAGCAGCCATCCCCCGACGGCGAGCAGGAAGGGGCCCAGGGCTTCGGCGTGGACTCTGTTGGCTAACTCTGCGTAACTGTCGAGCGC
>NZ_CAAAFT010000425.1:0-3875 GCF_900634765.1 Candidatus Protofrankia californiensis
ACCTTGACGGGTTGACCGAACGCCGTCGTCGCGTCGTAGGTCGCCTGCCGGCCGCAGATCGCCGCGTGCACCTCGCGGACCAGCGTGATCGAAAGATCCTGCCCGTCACGTGCCGCCTCAGCGAGAAAGGTCAGAGCATCGAACTGGGATCGGATGATCGCAAGCGCGTCCTCGTCCACCCCACCCTGGCGAGCCGCCACCTTCGCCGTAAGGCCCTCGGCAATCAGAGCCTCGGTCACACCCCACTCGACGTCGTACAACCGCTCGATGATGCCCGTTTCGATGGCGTGACGCCGGAGACTGCGGCGTCGAGCCTCACTGAAGTCCTCGCGGGTCGCAGTGGCCACAGACTCCTCCCACGCACCCTGGAGTGCGTCAACCGTGGCAAGGACCTGCTCGAGGTCACCGTTGACCGACGGCACCGGACGCACCTCGCGCCAAGGGATCACGCTGCTGTCGGCCATGACCGAAGTCTAACGAGCCGAAAACGAAGCGATCATGTTTCACTCGTGTCGCCGGCGGCTCCAAGGAGCCCGGACTCATCACTATTTGTGATTATTGCCCCTCCCCTGCCGGCGTTGACTACTTGGGAATGCTTTCTTCGCCCTGGCGGCGCAGGCCATAGGTGACGGCGTCCTGCAACGCCTCCCATGAAGCCGCGATGATGTTCTCGTCGACGCCGACGGTGTCCCACCTGTCGCGCCCGTCGCTGGTCCCGACCAGCACCCGGGTCACCGCGCCGGTGCCGGACCTGCCGTCGAGGATGCGCACCTTGTAATCGACCAGGTCGAGGTCGACAAGGCCGGGGTAGCCCTTTTCCAGCGCTTCCCGCAGTGCCCGGTCGAGGGCGTTGACCGGGCCGTTGCCCTCGGCCGTGGACACGTGCCGCACACCGCGGGAGACGAGTTTCACGGTCGCCTCGCTCACGACCTGGCCGTCCGGCCGCCGCTCGACGATCACGCGCCACGACTCGAGGGTGAAGAACCGCTGCGCGCCTTCGACCTCGTCCCGCAGCAGCAGCTCGAACGACGCCTCCGCGGCCTCGTAGGTGTACCCGATCGCTTCCCGTTCCTTCACCAGGTCGACGACCCGGCCCAGCGCCTCCCGCTGGTCGGAGAGGTCCAGCCCGAGCTCACGGCCTTTGAGCTCGATCGTGGCCCGGCCGGCGAGCTCCGAGACCAGCATCCGCATGTCGTTGCCGACCTCGGCGGGATCGATGTGCTGGTACATGTCCGGGTCGACCTTGACGGCGCTGGCGTGCAGGCCGGCCTTGTGGGCGAACGCGCTCGCGCCGACGTAGGCGCGGTGGGGGTCCGGAGCGGAGTTGGTGATCTCGTCGATGGCGTGCGACACCCGGACCAGCTCGCGCAGCCTGCCTGGGGGCAGCACCCGGCGTCCGAGCTTGGTCTCCAGCCCGGCCACGACGCTGAACAGGTCAGCGTTGCCGCATCGCTCGCCGTAGCCGTTGGCGGTGCCCTGGACGTGGATGGCCCCGGCCTCGACCGCGACAAGGGTGTTCGCGACCGCGCAGGCGGTGTCGTTGTGGCAGTGAATGCCCAGGCGGGCACCGGTGATGTCGCGGACGGCAGAAACGACGTCACCGATACGTGTCGGCAGCATCCCGCCGTTGGTATCGCAGAGGACCACGACCTCGGCACCGGCCTCGGCGGCCACCCGGACCACCTCGAGTGCGTAGTCGGTGTCGGCGCGGTAACCGTCGAAGAAGTGCTCCGCGTCGACGAACACCCGCTTGCCCTCGGCGTGCAGATGCGCCACGGTGTCACGGATCATCGCGAGGTTCTCGGTGGGGGTGGTGCGCAGCGCCCGCTCCACGTGCCGGAGGTCGGACTTCGCGACCAGGCAGACGACGTCCGTGCCGGCCTCCCGCAAGGCGGCGACCTGCGTGTCGTCGGCGGCGACCGTCCGGGCCCTGCGGGTCGCGCCGAAGGCGGTGAGCACGGCATGGTCCAGACGCAGCTCGGTACGGGCACGGCGGAAGAACTCGGCGTCCTTCGGGTTCGACCCGGGCCAACCGCCCTCGATGAAGCCGACGCCGATCTCGTCGAGGTGCCGGGCTATCGCAATCTTGTCGCCGACCGACAGCGACAACCCCTCCTGCTGGGTCCCGTCACGCAGTGTCGTGTCGTAGACGTGAAAGGAATCGGGGTCATCTGGCTGCACGGCGCGCCTCTCACCTGCTCACCTGCGGATCTGCGGGGTGTCACGCGTCCGGCGGCATGGGTGGGCAGCCGGCACGCGCGACGAGGGCGGGTTCACCGCCGATTGTCCACTGTACGGCGCCACCCGCCCAGGAGCTCAGGGTCCTCAGGTCACGGCGAAGCCGCTGTCTGGGGCAAAGCTCCGTCAGTCGCCGGCAAAGCGGCGCAGGCGCTCAACCTGGAGGATGGTGACCGTCTGCCCCTCGGCCAGGATCCAGTTGCGCTTCTCGAACTCTCGCAGCGCCTGGTTGACCGACTGGCGTGAGCCGCCCAGAAGGGAGGCGATCTCGGTCTGGGTCAGGCCCAGTTCGATCAGCGGACGCCCGGACTCCCGCATCCGCATCAGCAGCAGCTTGGCGACGCGCCGGGGCAGGTCGAGGAAGACCAGGTCGGCATTTGCCCCCGTCAGCCGGCGGACGTGGGCCACCAGCGCCCGGATGAGCTGCTCGGCGACGGCCGGGCGCTCCCGTACCAGCTCCCACACGGCGGCACGGTCGAGGACGACGGCTTCGCTGGGCTCCAGCGCCTCGACGCTGGCAGACCGCGGACCAGCCTCGACGATGTTGAGTTCACCGAGGGTGTCGCCGGGGCCGGCTATGTTCAGGACGTGGTCACGGCCGTCGTCGGCGGTCGTGAGCACCTTCAGGCGGCCGGAGGCCACCACGAGCAACGTGTCAGCGGGATCACCTTCGGTGAGTACAACCTGACCGCGGCGGTATCGGCGCACGACAGACCGTGCGGCGAGACGCGCCAGGGCCGGCTCGTCCAGTTCCTTCAGCAATGTGGTCGCCCGCAACAGCGCGACCGCCTCTTCCTCCTGCACACCGTGACCGTAGCGCCAATGTCGGGAAATGTGGGCGCCCGATGCCCCGCTTGAGCAGTGATGTGCGTCGGTGGAGCAAAAAACGGCACAGAAGGAACAGTCGATCAAACAGCAGCACACCAGTTTCTAAACGGATGCACGCTGTTCGCTCCAGCAACGCACTACATCGCGCATGGACAGCACGCCGGTTACTTCACCCCGATCGCAGACGATCAGATGCCGAAATCCGCCGCGAAGCATCGATCCGGCGGCTTCCGCCAGCGACCAGCCGGGATCGGCGAACACGACGTCACGAGCGATGTGGTCGCCGACCAGCTCGGCATCCGGATTCTGACCATCCGCCACGGACAGAAGAACATCACGTTCAGTAAGTATGCTGTATCCTTCGCCGTCGACGTCCCGCACAATGGCCGCGCCCACCTTCCGGGCGGCCATCAGCCGCGCCGCCTGACGCAGGGTGTGCTTCGGACCGATCATGAGAACCGGAACGGTCATCCCGTCGGAAACCCGCATCACGCCTCTCCCCAGAGCTTGTGAACTTGTGAAACGAGAGCCTGACAGGAGAGGTTAGGCGTGGAATGCTCCGCTGACCAGACCGTCACCGGAGACGGCAAACCCGCGGGCAGGACGTGGTCACGCCCGCCCACGGGCCGGCGACCAGCTGGGGCTGGGTAACCAGCTGTCGTAGGGAGTCAGGACTCCTGGACGAGCTCGTTCCAGTTCTTGTAACGGTCGAGCTCCCCACGGGTCACCTGGTGGAACAGATCGAGCAGTTCGCGCGTGATCGGGCCGGGCCGGCCCGATCCGACGGGCCGGTCGTCGATCTCGACGAT
>NZ_CAAAFT010000425.1:4316-13057 GCF_900634765.1 Candidatus Protofrankia californiensis
CGATCCGACGGGCCGGTCGTCGATCTCGACGATCGGCACCATTTCGGCCGCGGTTCCGGTGAAGAAGGCCTCGTCCGCCAGGTACAGGTCGGTGCGGACGATGTGCTGCTCGCGGACCTCGTAACCCTGGTCCGCGGCGATCCGCATGATGGACGCCCGCGTGATGCCGCCGAGCGGCCCGTCACTGAGCGGCGGAGTCATCACCGTACCGCCCGACACGATGAAGACGTTCTCTCCCGACCCGTCGGCGACGTGCCCGTTGGGACTGGTCAGAATGGCCTCGTCGTAACCGGCCTTGAGCGCCGCGACCTTGGCCAGCGAGGAGTTGAGATACTGCCCGGACGCCTTGGCCGCCGGCGGGATGATGTTGTTGTCGTTGCGACGCCAGGTGGACACGGTGGCCCGGCAACCGTTCTTCTCCGCATCGTCACCGAGGTAGGCACCCCAGGGCCAGACCGCGACCATCACTTCGATCGAGGAAGGCAGCGGGTTGAGGCCCATCTCGCCGTACCCGAGATAGATCAGCGGCCGGATGTAGCAGGCGTCGACCTTGTTGACCGCGACCGTCTCCTTGATTACGGCGACGAGTTCGGCCTGCGTGAACGCCGGCTCCATCATGTAGATCTTGGCGCTGCGGTACAGCCTCGCGACGTGGTCGGTCAGGCGGAACACGGCGCTGCCGTGGGCGGTGGGGTAGGCGCGGATGCCCTCGAAGACACCCCAGCCGTAGTGCAGCGTCGGGTTGAGAACGTGGATGCGGGCGT
Organism: Candidatus Protofrankia californiensis; assembly: GCF_900634765.1. NCBI lineage: Bacteria > Bacillati > Actinomycetota > Actinomycetes > Frankiales > Frankiaceae > Protofrankia > Candidatus Protofrankia californiensis. The sequence goes on from NZ_CAAAFT010000425.1 coordinate 5,081, forward strand.
CGTCCCAGTCGACGAACTGACCGCTCATCCAGATTTTTGACGTCGGTGTAATGGACACGAATGACTCCAGGCGTATGCGACGAAGCGTGCGGGCGAGTGACGATCTTGCCGATCTTCGCCGTGGTCAGGCCCCGTCGGCTGCCGTCGTACCGGATCTACGGCCCTTCAGAGGATAGCGTTTCTCCGGCCATTCGCATCAGTGCAAGTTCGGATAGTTACCTTCTGAACGGATTTGATGACAGACAGTTTCGAACGGCCACCGGAGCGGGGTACAAGAAAGGTAAAAAAGTACGGAGAGGGGCGCAGAACCAACTTAACCGGCGACTCGCGCTCAGCCGGCGACTCGCGCCGCCAGGTCCTCCCCGACCTCGCGCGTGGAGATCTGGTCACGTGAGTATCCGGTTCGCGGTCGGGAACGGTCGGCCAGGGAAGCGGCAACCGCCGCCTCCACCCGGGCCGCTTCGTCCACGCGGCCCAGATGCTCCAGCAGCATCGCGACCGACAGCACGGTGGCGGTCGGGTCGGCGATCCCCTGCCCGGCTATGTCGGGCGCGCTGCCGTGCACCGGTTCGAACATGCTCGGGTTCGTTCCGGACGGGTCGAGGTTGCCGCTGGCGGCCCGTCCGATACCGCCGGTGATCGCGGCACCGATGTCGGTGAGGATGTCCCCGAACATGTTGTCGGTCACGACCACGTCGAAACGTCCCGGATCGGTGACGAAGAACATCGACGCGGCGTCCACGTGCTGGTAGTCGACCTGGACCTCGCTGAACTCGCGGGCGACCTCGGCGACAGTACGCAACCAGAGGTCTCCGGCGTTGGTCAGGACGTTGGTCTTGTGAACGAGGGTGAGCCGCCGCCGGGGGCGTGCCTGCGCCCGGCGGAACGCGTCCCGCACGACGCGTTCGACACCGAAGCGGGTGTTGAGGCTCTCCTCGGTGGCCACCTCGAACGGTGTGCCGCGGCGCAGGGTACCGCCGGCGCCCACGTACGGACCCTCGGTCCCCTCCCGTACCACCACCATGTCGATGGTGGGCTCGCCCGCCAGCGGCGTGGTGACGCCCGGGTACAGCCGCACGGGACGCAGGTTGACATAGTGATCGAGCTCGAAGCGCAGCCGCAGCAGGAGCCCGCGTTCGAGGATGCCGCTGGGCACCCCGGGGTCACCGACCGCACCGAGCAGGATCGCGTCGTGCTCGCGTAGCTCCGCGAGCACCGAGTCCGGCAGGGTCTCACCGGTGGCGTACCAGCGACGCGCGCCCAGGTCATAGTCGGTGGTCTCCACCTTGGGCTCGACGGCACGCAGCACGCGCAGGCCCTCCGCGACGACCTCTGGTCCGATGCCGTCCCCGCCGATGACCGCAAGCCTCATGAACGCGACTGTAATCTGTCACGCGCCAGCCCCGGTGCCCGCCCCGGCTTCCAGTCCCCTCGGACCGGCGCCATCCACGGGTACCCACGCGCCAGGTCAACCGCAGGGCCGCTGCCGAGCCGCGGGACGGATGCCACCGAAAATCGGATGAAAACCGTCATGACATACCCGAACGCGCACAGCTTGAAAAATTAGAACAAAAGCTGCTTCTCACGATTATTCCGGTTGGTTGGGAAACGACTGGCATGAGAAGAGGCTTCGCGACACGCACGATGAATCGCCGATGGCGATAAAGGTCCTCACGTACAGTGCACCGATCACGTCCCACAACTGCATCAGGAAGCAGCTCCCGTAACCGGCTGGAGGCGAGGGGGAATCTCCCCCGGTCGGGCACGTGTGGCATGCGACGACACAAGGGAGTGTACGACGCATGATCGTTCAAACGCTTTCAGTACCGGCCCCCTCCGACACCCACCATGCGATCGACTCCGCGGACGAATGGTCCGACGCGCTGCGCAACGCCCTGGCCGATCCCGGTCAGCCGCGCATCGTCTTCCAGCCGATCGTCGACCTCCGGCGCGGCGTCATCGCCGGATACGAGGTACTGGCGCGTTTCGGAACGGCACCGACTCCCTCGCCCGACCTGTGGTTCGCCGCCGCCGAACGTGCCGGGATCGCCGCCCACTTCGAGGCCAGGGTGCTTCGCGCGGCGCTGGCGGCACGCGAACAGCTCCCGCCCAACTGTTTTCTCACCGTCAACGTCATGCCGAACCTGCTGACCACCCCGGAGGTGGCCGCGGTCTGGGTCGACGCCGATCTGAGCCGGCTTGTTCTCGAACTCAACGAGACGGTCAGCGCCGAGCGGACTCCCGAGCTGGCCGCCACCACCCAGGCGCTGCGCGAGCGCGGCAGCTTCATCGCCATGGACGACGTCGGTTCCGGCTACGCCGGGCTGCGCCAGATCGCCAAGATCCGCCCTGACCTGGTCAAACTTGACCGCGACCTGGTCGCCCGCGCGGATGGCGACCAGGTGCGGCGGACATTGACCGAACTGGTCAACGTCTTCGCCAGCCGGCTGGACGCCTGGGTGATCGCCGAGGGCATCGAACGCGACGAGGAACTTGCCGTGCTCGTGGGGCTCGGCGTCCCGCTCGGGCAGGGCTGGTATCTGGGCCGCCCCGCGGACACCTGGCAGCGCCTCGACCCCGCGATCTCCAGGCGTATCCGGTTGCTCGCCCAGCGGACCGAGCGCGGCGAGGGGGTGGGCAGCCTGCTCGAACAGGTACGGATCTCCTTCGGGGACGACCGAGCGCGCCGGGGCGCCCCGCAGAAGGCGGCCTGCTGGCTCGACATGCCGTCACGGCCGCGGTCCGGCGGCAGCGGCGCGGCCATCGTCGTGAACCGGCAGCATCACCCGGTGGCGCTGGAGCTACCCGCGCCCCTCGGCGGCGCCGCCACCCGGCGTGTCCCGGCCAGTATGGTCGCCCGGCCCGACGAACATGTCGTCGACGTGGCACGCCGGGCGATGAGCCGCGCGCCGGCGCTGCGGTTCGACCCGGTCGTGGTAGTCACCGAAATGGGTCGACCGGTCGGTCTGGTCCGGATCGAACGGCTGATGCTCCGGCTCGCGGAGATGTCCGGCGTCCACCCGGATCTGCGGAAACGCAACCGTCCGAATCTGCGGAAAGACGCGGACCGGGCCGCGGACCAGGCAGTGGTACACCCGGCCCGCGGCCCGGCCGAATGACCGTGCCCCGGACAGCCCGGGCACTCCTGGTGACCCGGATACCAGCGGCGGGTCAGATATTCGTGGCGGCTCAGCTACCCGTGGCGATGCGCTGATCCCGCGCGGCCCGGTTGACCGCGCTCACCACGGCGCGCAGGGACGCGGTGACGATGTTCGGGTCGATCCCCACGCCCCAGAACACCCTGTCCCCCACGGCCACTTCGAGATAGGCCGCGGCCCGCGCGTCCGCTCCCGAGCCCAGAGCGTGCTCGTGATAGTCGAGCACACGTACCTCGACGTCCCGGGTGCGCAGTGCGGCGACGAACGCGTCGATCGGCCCGTTGCCGGTGCCGCTGATGATCTCCTCGCCACCGTGGATGCGGACCGACACCCGCACCTCGTCGCGTTCCCCGTGAGCTGCGGTAGTCCGGGAGCCGAGCAGCTCCAACGGAGCGTCGGCCGCGGATTCGGCCAGGAAGTACTCCCGGGAGAAGATCGCCCACAGTTGCTCGCCGGTCACCTCCCCACCGGTGTCCTCGGTGTGGCGCTGCACGACGTGGGAGAACTCGATCTGCAGCCGGCGGGGCAGGTCCAGGGAATGCTCCGACTTCAGCAGATAGGCGACGCCACCTTTACCCGACTGGCTGTTCACCCGGATCACGGCCTCGTAGGACCGGCCGACGTCCATCGGGTCGATGGGCAGATAGGGCACCTCCCACAGCCGCTGCCCGGTCCGTTCCATGGCCTCGAAGCCCTTCTTGATGGCGTCCTGATGGGAACCGGAGAAAGCCGTGTAGACAAGATCGCCACCGTAGGGATGCCGCGGATGCACCAGAATCTGGTTGCAGTGCTCCACGGTCCGGCGAATCTCGTCGATGTCGCCGAAGTCGATTTCCGGGTCGACGCCCTGGGAGAACAGGTTGAGCCCCAATGTCACCAGGCAGACGTTGCCGGTGCGTTCGCCGTTGCCGAACAGGCATCCCTCGATCCGATCGGCACCCGCCAGCACCCCGAGTTCCGCGGCGGCCACGGCACAGCCACGGTCGTTGTGGGGATGCAGGGACAACACGACCGCCTCACGCCGGGTCAGATTGCGTGACATCCACTCGATCTGGTCGGCGTAGACGTTGGGCGTGGACATCTCCACGGTCGCCGGCAGGTTCAGCACGACCGGCCGATCGGGTGTGGGCTGCCAGACGTCCATGACCGCCTCGCAGACCTCGAGGGCATAGTCCAGCTCGGTTCCGGTGAACGACTCCGGGCTGTACTGCCAGCGGACGTCCGTCCCCGCCAGCAGCTTCTCCGCATAACGAGCACACCACTGCGCACCCTGGACGGCGATGTCGGTGATGCCGCCCCGGTCAAGCCCGAACACCACCCGGCGCTGCAATGTCGACGTCGAGTTGTACAGGTGCACGAGCACATTCGGCGCGCCGACGAGCGAGGAGATCGTACGTTCGATCAGCTCCTCACGCGCCTGGGTCAGCACCTGGATGGTGACGTCGTCGGGAATGTGCTCGCCGTCGATAAGCTGCCGGATGAAGTCGAAGTCCGTCTGGCTCGCGGCGGGAAAGCCCACCTCGATCTCCTTGTAGCCCATCCGTACCAGCAGATGGAACATCTGCATCTTCCGCGCCGGGGTCATGGGGTCGATCAGCGCCTGATTGCCGTCGCGCAGATCGACGCTGCACCACCGGGGCGCACGTGTGATCGTCTGGTTCGGCCAGGTCCGGTCGGGGAGGTCGACCGGGATGAACGGCCGGTACTTGTCGACGGGCATGCCAGAAGTTTGCTGTGAAGTGGTCACTGCTTCTGCCGCTCCTGCTTCGTGGAGAAAAGCCTGCGGTGGCCAGCGCGCACCAAACCCCGCGGCGAGGAAGCCGACCTGTCTCAGGCCCCGCCGCGGCAACTAAGAAGCAGAAGCGCATGCATTCTTGTCGGAGCCTACTACTCGACGGCCGACGCCGCCCGACCCCCTACCCGATGGGCCGGGCAGGCTTCAGGTCGCCGGCGGGCGGTGTGAGGTCCATCAGGCCCGTGACGTCAGGTCGGCAGCCCCGCGGCCTGCGCCGGACCCACCCGCGGCCGCAGATCGTCGGTGCGCACGGTACACACCAACGCGTGGGTACCGGCCTGCCAGGCCGCTTCCTCCGGGTAGATCGACGCAACCTGCATGTGGGGGACGGCGTCGGTCCCACCGAAGAGGTTGCGCGCGGCGTCCGCGCAGTCCTTCGAGGCGGCGGCGTCCAGCGCCGGCCGGCCCGGCCAGCCGGGGAAGGGACCGGTGAGGTCGACCGTCCCCGTCACCTGGTCGACGTGCGGCTGGTCGCACGCCACCCGGGTGGGCGTGACCTCGCCTGCCGGATCCGGGCTCCAGACCAGACAGTCTCCCGGCCGCAGACCGGCAAGCAGGGAGGGCTCGAGCGTGAACCGCTGCGCCCGGACGGACAGCACGGCCGGGCTCGTGGCCGTGCTGGTAGCCGGTGCTGAGCCCGACGCGGCGGCGGGAGCGGGATCCTGCATCCGGACCGGGCTGCCGGCCGAGGGTGCCGAGGCGGACACCACCGCCGCGCGCGGGCCGTGGCGAAGCAGGAAAAGGCCGAGACCCGCCATTCCGGCCAGCAGCGTCAAGAACGCCACCAGCCTGGTGGCCCGGCGGCCACGCGGGGAGCCGGGCGCCCATACCCAGCGGTAGAACGCTCGCTGACCTGCCGGCTGGACGGGTTCCACCCGGCAGCGGCCGTGCGGGGGCCCGCTGGAGGCTGTCGTGCGTTCATCGGCTGACGGCTCGATGAAGCGCGCAGAACGCACAAAACTGTCATCGAGGTGCAACCCCTCGAACGGGTCCCGACCGTCCCGAGCCATGGTTTTCACGGTAAACCCGGGGGCCCGTTTTCCACACCATGGCCATCGAACCAGGGGGCAGGTCACCACAACCCGCGGCAACCTGCACCACGGCCCACGGGCCGGACGGCGGCGAGATGGTCCGGCGGCTGTGGCCGGACAGCGGCGAAACGACGTCCGCTCGGCGAGGAGCCGGTCGGTTACTCCCCTCTGAGACTCACCGACCGGGCCGTGGACGCCCCGATGATCTTGGCGATCTCGGTCAGGACGTCCTGTGGCACCGCGTCGTCAAGCGAGAGCGATATCAGCGCCTCACCACCGGCCTTGCGGCGGCTGACCTGCGCACCGGCAATATTGATCTGGGCCTCGCCCAGCAGCGCACCGACCGCGCCCACCACCCCCGGACGGTCCTCGTAGCGGAAGAACACCAGGTGCGCCTGGGGACGGATGTCCACCTCGAAGTCGTCGATCGCGGTGACCTTCTCGACCTGCCGGGGACCGGTCAGCGTCCCGCTCACCGACACCGGTGTCCCGTCCGCGAGCACACCGCGGATCGTGACGAGATTGCGGTAGTCAGGGCTTTCCTCGAACGTCTCCAGCGCGACGTCGACCCCCCGGTTCTTGGCGAGCAGCGGCGCGTTGACGTAGGTGACCGGCTCCTCGATCACGTCGGTGAACACTCCCTTGAGCGCGGCGAGCTGCAGCACCGACACGTCATGGGCGACGATTTCACCACGGATTTCGATGGTGATCGCGGCGGCGAGGCCGCCGGCGAAGCCGGTGAACAGCTGGCCGAGCTTCTCCGCGAGCGGCAACCCGGGCCGCACGTCCTCGGCCACAACCCCACCGGCCTGCACGTTCACTGCGTCCGGGACGAACTCGCCGCGCAGCGCCAGCCGCACCGACCGGGCCACCGCGATGCCCGCCTTCTCCTGGGCCTCCTCGGTGGACGCCCCCAGATGCGGGGTGACCACCACGTTGTCCAGCTCGAACAGGGGTGAGGACGTGGTCGGTTCGGTGGCGAACACGTCGATGCCGGCGCCGCCCACCCGGCCGTCACGGACGGCGTCGGCGAGGGCCACCTCGTCGATGAGCCCGCCCCGGGCGTCGTTGATGATGATCACGCCTGGCTTGACGCGCTCGAGTTCGTCCTTGCCGATGAGGCCGAGCGTCTCCGGCGTCTTGGGCAGGTGGATCGTGATGACGTCACTGATCCGCAACAGTTCGTCGAGGTCGACAAGGCGCACCCCCAGCTGGGCGGCGCGGCCCACCGAGACGTACGGGTCGTAGGCGACGATCTTCATACCGAAGGCGGCCAGCCGCTGCGCGACCAGCAGGCCGATGCGCCCGAGCCCCACCACGCCCGCGGTCTTGTCCGCGAGTTCGACGCCGACGTACTTCGAGCGCTTCCACTCACCGCCACGCAGCGCGGCATTGGCCGCCGGAATGCGGCGGGCCACCGCCGTCAGCAGCGCGACGGCGTGCTCGGCGGCGCTGACGATGTTCGACAGCGGAGCGTTGACAACCATCACACCGCGGGTGGTGGCGGTGGCGACATCAACGTTGTCCAGCCCGATCCCCGCGCGGGCGACGACCTTGAGCGAGCGGGCGGCGGCGAGCACCTCCGCGTCCACCCTGGTCGCGCTGCGCACGATCAGAGCATCGGCGTCGGGGATCGCGCCCAGGAGCGCGACCCGGTCGGTCCCGTCGAGATGGCGGACCTCGAACTCGCTGGACAGCAGTTCCAGCCCGGCCGGTGACAACTCCTCGGCAACCAGGACGACGGGCACGGTAAGGCTCCTTGAGAAGACGGCAAGGGATGACCGCCCGCAGGTAGTAAGCATGGTTGCGAGCGCCGCCAGCGTACCCACTGCGGGCCGCTACCGGTGATGTACCGGGGTTGTCCAGCCGGGAAATCCCCGGTGTCCGCGGCCGGCCCGGCGGGCGCGCAAAGGTTGACGATCGCGTGCCCGCCGGGCCGGGTCGGGTGAGGTCAGTCGACGGGCTCGGCGATCCAGGACATCAGCGGACGCAG
>NZ_CAAAFT010000425.1:13252-13776 GCF_900634765.1 Candidatus Protofrankia californiensis
CAGTCGACGGGCCCGGCGATCCAGGACATCAGCGGACGCAGCTGGGCGCCGACCTGCTCGATCGGGTGCTTCTTGCCCTCCTCGACGAGCTTGGTGAACTGCGGGCGGCCCGCGTCGTCCTCGGCCACCCACTCACGGGCGAACGAGCCGTCCCGGATCTCGGCGAGGATGCGACGCATCTCGTCCTTTACCGACTGCGTCACCACTCGCGGGCCACGCGTGACATCGCCGTACTCGGCCGTGTCCGAGATCGAGTACCGCATCCGGCTGATGCCGCCCTCGTACATCAGGTCGACGATCAGCTTGAGCTCGTGCAGACACTCGAAGTAGGCCACCTCGGGCTGGTATCCGGCCTCGACCAGCGTTTCGAAGCCGGCTTGTACCAGCGCACTCGCGCCGCCGCACAGCACGGCCTGCTCGCCGAAGAGGTCGGTCTCGGTCTCCTCGGTGAAGGTCGTGCGCAGCGCGCCGGCGCGGGTGCCGCCGATCGCCTTGGCGTAGGCGAGCGCGAGCGCGAGCGCGCC
>NZ_CAAAFT010000426.1:0-3048 GCF_900634765.1 Candidatus Protofrankia californiensis
CCGTAGCAGGCCTGTGCTGGCCGAGCCCGACTACCTACCCTCCGTGGCTGCCCGCTCGTGGCGGTGGGCACCGGAAATGGCGGATGTTGCCGAGGCTCTGCGGGCGGCCGGTCTGCCGGAGACGATGATCAGCGGTGCTGAGGAAATCTTCCGGGCATGGTCGGTCTACCGGGACGACCCCCCGGCCGAACTGACAGCTCTGTTCACGCGGCTACACCGGCCCGATTCCTGACCCACCAGCGGCTGAACAGTGCTGCGCGCGTCATTGCCACTGGCTGCGTCCGCCCGGCGGGGTCCGGCACCCAGGGTGAGTTGTTCCTGCCATCGCAGAATTGGCGTTCCCTATCGGCGAGGGGAAACGGTCAGGACTGGGCCTGTGGCTGTTCGAGGATGTCCGCGAGGGCATCGGCAAGGCTGTCGTGACGTATGCTCCAGACGAGGAGCGCACGCCACGTCTCGTCTTTCGACACTGCCCGGCTGGCACGACGCCGGAGATCACGGACGAGATCCTCAAGTGCGTCCTCCTCTGCGAGGGTGAGGTTGACCGTGGTCTTGCGCGGCCGGGAGGCCAGTGGCACGCCTGAAACCCTGCCGAATGGAACCAAGGCAGGCTGGGCTCGCCGTCTGCGGAGACTCGGCACAGCCCTACCAGGAACAGCTTCGGGGATCGAAGCGGCCGCTGGGGGGTCGGACAAGCTATCGAAAGTATCCGCGGAATCGGACCTCATCGGTCATCGACCGGCCGACCATCGACGAGCGTGGCAAGACGTCCGTGGGCGTTGAGCGGCTGACGCCAGCCAGGCATAGGAATACTCCGGAGGTCTACGGGTACGCGAATTCCCGCGTTCTCGCCCGGGAGCGAAAGCACGGGAAAAGCGGAACCAGGTGACCTGCGCGCAGGAGGTCAACGCGCAGCGGAGAGCGGAAACAGAACCCAGGTGCCTGTGCGCCCGGCCGAGCGTACAGGGAACAACGATCCGGAAGGCGGAGGGGCCGACCGGCACAGACAAAATGCCGTCACGCGCCGCGACCCACCGTTGGTCCATCCGGCAGGCGGCTACCCGGGATCAGGCTCAGCGGGTGCGCCAAGCGCGAATACGGTCACAATGTGCAGCATTGCACACAAGGCGTTGCCATATCGAACGTATGCACATCAAAGGCAACCGTCGTCCCTCCGTTGTCTTCCGTGCAACAAAGCCCTGACTGCCAGCGCGGCAACAGTAGGCAGGCGAGCTGTCAGACGCCCCCGAGGTTTTCCAGGAAGCGGGCTGCCACCGGCGCCGCCGACACCGCACCGAAGCCGCCGTCCTCGACGATCACCGCGAAGGCGATGTTGCCGCGGTAGCCGACGAACCACCCATGCGTCGGCGGCGGGTCGCCGTCCTTGTACTCGGCCGTACCGGTCTTTCCACGCACCTCACCGGGGAAGACAACCCCGGTCGCGGTCCCCTCGGTGACCACCGCCCGCATGAAGTCCTGCAGGGGCGGGACCACCGCAGCGGGCAGCGGATTGCTCTTCGCGGCGGTACCGGTCACGAACGGCTGGCGCCAGGTTCCGCTGGCAACCGCCGCCGCGACACTCGCCATCTGCAACGGACTCGCGGACACCTTGCCCTGCCCCAGCGCGGCCGATGCCGACTCGACCGCGTCCTTCGGCGTCGGGAAGGAGCCGCTGGCGCTCGCTATCGGCAGCGGCTGGCTGCCGTCGAAACCGTAGAGTTTCGCGGCCTGCTCCAGTGCCGAGTTCGGCAGCGACTCCTCCAGCCGGATGAACGCGGTATTGCAACTGTGGGCGAACGCCTCCCGCAGCGGGATCACACCGAACTGCTCGGCCTCGGCGTTGGTGAAGGTACGCCCTCCGATCGGCACGGTCTGTGTGCAATCCAGCGGCGTGTTCGCGTCCTTCCCCGCGATCAGGGCAGCGGTCGCAGTGACTATCTTGAAGGTGGAACCCGGCGGATAGTTGCCACGAAGGGCACGGCTGTACCCGTTGAGCGGGTTGTTGACCAGAGCCAGCACCCCACCGGTCTGGGTGTCGACGGCGACCAGGGCCCCGTTGGGCTTGGGTGCGGTTGCCATCGCGGCCTCGGCTGCACGCTGCACCTTCAGGTCGAGCGTGGTCTGCACGTCCTTGCCGTCGGTCATCGGGTACGACCGCAGGGTGTTGACGGTCTCGTTCCGCTCGTTGCGGACGACCACGGTGCCGCCGTGGGGGGCGAGATCGGCGTCATAGACACGCTGCAACCCCGATGACGGGGAAACCTGACCGACCAGGTTGCCGACGAGCTCCGCGTCACTGCTCAGGGGCTGCCCACTCACATCGATCAACCGGCCGCGTTTGCCCGTGGACGCCGTGCGATCCAGCCGCAGGCCGGGCACCAGCGCGGGATTGACCGAGTCGGGGCGGGCCTGGACCTTCCACGCCTTCCCCTGGCGTACGAGGTGCAGCACACCGTCGTAGGTGTACGGCTCGGGAAAACCGGCCAGGGTGAGCGACGCTGAGTAGCCGACCGTGGCTGTCGAGCCCGTCCGCTCCAGGGTGCCCGGGACGAAGCGGACCCCGGTCACGTTCAACCTGGCACGGATGTCGATCATGGATGTCACGAGCTGGTCGACGCCGATCGCCCCCGGAACGGTCACCGCGGTCACGCCGGCCTTGCCCTGCTCCTGCACGGCCGTGGCCGCGTTCTGGTCCGCGGTGGCCGTGTCACCGGACGAGCCGAGGCGCTGCCAGCTGGACAGGTACTCCCCTGCCGCGGCCGTCGCTGCCCTGTCCAGGGCACGGTTGTCGCTGCGGATCTTCCACAGGTACCCGGCACCGGCCGCGGCGAGCAGCACGATAACGACGACGAACGCGACGAGCAGACGGGTGCGGCCACGGCCACGCCGCGACGTCGATGCGGTGAACCCGCTGGGAGTGAGAGGCACCTTGGCGCGCTCCTCCCGATGACGATCCCAGCGGCGATCCCGCTGGTGACGGCCGGGCGCCGCCATCGATGGGCAGGCTCCGGGCGCGTCGACAAGCTTACGAAGGATTGACCGGACACC
>NZ_CAAAFT010000427.1:0-2197 GCF_900634765.1 Candidatus Protofrankia californiensis
CGTCGACAAGCTTACGAAGGATTGACCGGACACCACTCCTCGACGCGCCGTGAACCATCAACGGAAGGCGTAGGTGGAAACCGCTGCTACCACGATGGTTTCCACCTACGCCTTCCGTGCCTGTAGGTGAAAATCGTCGCCACAGTGACGGTTTTCACCTACAGGTTTCGGTGGCTGTGAGCGGAAGATCGACTGTGGGCGCCAGAAGCCAGAAGGGATGCCGGGGCACTACTGGCCGAGGCGCTCCAGCAGGAGTTTGCGCACGGTACCCGGGTCCGCCTGGCCCTTCATGGCCTTCATGACCGCGCCGACCAGCGGGCCCACCGCGTTCACCTTGCCACCCCGCACCTTGTCGGCGATGGCCGGCTGGGCGGCGATGACCGCGTCGACCGCCTCGGTGAGCGCGCCGTCGTCCGACACGAGCTTGAGGCCACGACCGGCCACCACCTCGTCGGGAGTCCCCTCACCGGCGAGGACGCCGTCGATGACGGTGCGGGCGAGAGCGTCGGTCAGGTCACCATCGGCGATCATTTCCGTGATACGGGCGACGTCGAAGGGCCCGATCGCGAGGCCTGTCGGAGTCACGCCGGCGTCGGCGGCCCGGCGCGCGAGCTCGTTCAGCCACCACTTGCGGGCGGCCTCGACCGCCGCCCCCGCCGCGATGGTCTCCTCGACCAGGTCGAGGACGCCGGCGTTGCGCATGTTCACGATGTCGGTGGGCGTGAACCCGTAGTCACCGGCAAGGCGTGCGCGGCGCTGCGCCGGCAGCTCCGGAATGGTCGCCCGGACGGCGTCGACGTACTCGTGGGTCAGCGCCAGCGGTGTGAGGTCGGGTTCGGGGAAGTACCGGTAGTCGGTCGCCTCCTCCTTGGAGCGCCCGGTCGACGTCGTCCCGGACGCCTCGTCGAAGTGCCGGGTCTCCTGGACGACCCGAAGGCCCGCATCCAACCGGGTGGCCTGCCGGACGATCTCGTGCCGGACCGCCCGTTCCACCGACCGCAGCGAGTTGAGGTTCTTGGTCTCGGACCGGGTGCCGTAGGGCGCGGCGGGCTCGCCGGGCGCGGTACGCGGCCGCAGCGACACGTTGGCGTCGCAGCGCAGCGAACCCTGCTCCATCCGGACGTCGGAGACGGTGAGCGCACGGCACAGCTCGCGCAGCTCGTCGACGTAGGCGCGGGCAACCTCGGGCGAACGGACGTCCGGCTCAGTGACGATCTCGATCAATGGAATGCCGGCCCGGTTGTAGTCGACCAGCGAGTGCGTGGCCCCGTGGATGCGCCCGGTGGCCCCGCCGACGTGCAGGGACTTGCCGGTGTCCTCCTCCATGTGGACGCGGGTGATGCCGACCCGGTGGATCTTCCCGTCGACCTCCACGTCGAGCCAGCCGTTCTCGCACAGCGGCTCGTCGTACTGGCTGATCTGGAAGTTCTTCGGCATGTCCGGGTAGAAGTAGTTCTTGCGCGCGAAGCGGCACCATGGCGAGACCGAGCAGTTGAGCGCCAGGCCGATCATCACGGCGAACCGGACGGCGGCCTCGTTGACCACCGGTAGCGAGCCGGGCAGCCCCAGACACGTCGGGCATACCTGGGTGTTGGGATCCGCCCCGAACACGGTGGAACATCCGCAGAACATCTTCGAGGCGGTGCCGAGCTCGACGTGCGTCTCCAGCCCGATCACCGGCTCGTAGCGAGCGACGGCGTCGTCGAAGGTGGGGGTGGTGGCCGCCGTGGTGGCCGAGGGTGTCAACGCACGTGCTCCTGTTCAACCGCGTCTGCCTGTACTGATGGGGAACCGGAATCCGGGTCGGCCGGCTCCTCCGCGTGCGCCGCCGGTGCGGCTTGCGTCTGGTCGCTGACTCCCAGCGACCCGGGGACTTGAGCCTCCGGCGGCGCGGAAGAACCGTGATCGTGCCGCCCTTGACCCTCCAGACGGCGGGCCCGGGTGTCACGCAGGTGGATCCGGGTGGCGAACACGGCCGCGCCGACACCGAGGACGCCCCATATGATCAGGATGGGCGCCACCGCCACGACACCGAGTACGAGCACGGTGACAACCAGCACCCAGGCCGCCACCAGCAGCGTCCGGTCCTCACGTCTGCTACGTAGCGCAACCATCGTATGCCTCCTCCCACGCCATCCTAGCCGGCCGGAGGCAGAGCGATCATGGTTCTTCCCGCGCGGCCGGGGGTCTCGTCACA
>NZ_CAAAFT010000428.1:0-4304 GCF_900634765.1 Candidatus Protofrankia californiensis
GGCCTCCAGCGCCGCCTCCAGCGCGCCACCGACCCGGTACAACCGGTCGTCGGCGAACGCCGGCGCCATGATCTGGAATCCGACGGGAAGCCCTTCGGCGAGACCGACCGGCAGGCTCATCGCCGGTCCGCCGGCCAGGTTCGACGGGATCGTGCACAGGTCGGACAGGTACATCGCCACCGGGTCGTCGACCTTCTCCCCGAGCCGGAAAGCGACAGTGGGCGTGGTGGGCGAGACCAGCACGTCGACCCGCTCGTAGGCGGCGGCGAAATCCTGACTGATCAGCGTCCGGACCTTCTGCGCCTGACCGTAGTAGGCGTCGTAGTAGCCCGACGACAGCGCGTAGGTCCCCAGGATGATCCGCCGCTTGACCTCGGGCCCGAACCCGGCTCCGCGGGTGCGGGTCATGACTTCCTCGGCTCCCGCCTCGCCGTCGTCACCCACCCGCAGGCCGAAGCGCATCGCGTCGAAGCGGGCCAGGTTGGACGAGCACTCGCTCGGCGCGATCAGGTAGTAGGCGGGCAGCGCGTAGGTGAAATGCGGGCAACTGACCTCGACAACCTCGGCACCAAGGCCGACGAGAACCTCGAGGGCGTCGGAGAAACGCGCACGGACGCCGATGTCGTAGCCGTCCCCGGACAGCTCTCGGACCACGCCGATCCGCACACCGCGCAGGTTGCGGCTGGCGGCGGCGGCCACCACGGCAGGCGGCGCGAGCTCCACGCTTGTCGTGTCCAGCGGGTCGTGACCGGCGATGGTGGCGTGCAGCAACGCGGCGTCGGTCACCGTACGGGCCAACGGCCCGGCCTGGTCCAGGGAGCTGGAGAAGGCGACCAGGCCGTAGCGGCTCACCCCGCCGTAGGTCGGCTTGACTCCGACCAGCCCGCACACCGCCGCCGGCTGGCGGATCGAGCCGCCGGTGTCGGTACCGATCGCGATCGGCGTCTCGAACGCGGCCACGGCCGCCGCGCTGCCCCCGCTGCTGCCACCAGGGATGCGGTCGGTGTCCCACGGGTTGCGGGTCGGGCCGTAGGCGGAGTTCTCCGTGGACGACCCCATCGCGAACTCGTCCATGTTGGCCTTGCCGATGATGACGACACCGGCCGCGCGCAGCTTCGACACGATGGTCGCGTCGTACGGCGGATACCAGCCCTCCAGGATGCGGCTACCGCAGGTCGTGGGCATCCCCTGGGCGGTGAAGACGTCCTTGAGGGCGAGCGGGACACCCGCGAGCGGCCCGAGGGCCTCCCCCGCGGCTCGGCGCCGGTCGACGTCACGGGCCGCGGCGAGGGCGCCGTCGACGTCGACGTGGAGGAAGGCGTTGATCCGGTCGTCGACCTTGGCGATCCGGTCGAGCGCGGCCTGGGTCGCCTCCAGCGCGCTGAGCTCACCCGCGGCGATCGCGGCGGCGGTTCGGGCGGCGGAGAAACGGATGACGTCGGTCACGGAGAGGAACCCTCACTCGTCCATATCAAGGATGCGCGGCACCCGGAATCGGCCGTCCTCCACGGCGGGCGCACCGGCGAGAGCGTCGGTCCGCGGCAGGGACGGGCGGGTGATGTCGGCCCGGAACACGTTCGTCAGCGGGACGGCATGCGTCGTCGGTGGGATGTCGCCGGCGGCCACCTCCGCGACCCGGGCGACGGCACCGATGATCACATCGAGCTGGGGGGCAAGCGTGTCGAGTTCCTCGTCCGACAGCGCCAGCCGCGACAGGCGGGCAAGATGCGCGATCTCGTCCCTGGTAATCGCCATACCGGTTACAATCCTCTGACTTCCCGATGACCTTCCGATCACCTTGTGGCTTGCTGACCCGCGTGCGTGTCGGCGGCGGACGGGAGCCGAGCCGGCCCGGCCCGCGGACGACGCTGTGGTCATCGTACGGTCCGGTCCACCTCATCGGCCTGTGGCGTGCCGGCCACCGGCGACACCGTGCGCTCGGGCGATACGGTGCGGGAGTGGTCAGCGTCGTTCCACGGCTGCGTTTCGCGCCGTCCCCGACCGGCATGTTCCATGTCGGCAACGCCCGGTCCCTGCTGCTGAACTGGGTGGTCGCCCGCCAGCCGGGCGGTTCGCTGGTGCTGCGTATCGAGGACACCGACGCCGCCCGCAGCCGTCCCGAGTGGACGCAGGGGATCATTGACGCGATGGCGTGGCTCGGTGTCGGGCCGGACGAGTACGAAGGCCCGTACCTCCAGTCAGCGAACGCCGGGGCGCATCAGGAGGCGATCGGACGGCTGCTCGCCGCCGGGCGCGCCTATTTCTGCGACTGCTCGCGCGAGGACGTGATCGCCCGGACCGGGGACAGCCACCGCGGCTACGACGGCTTCTGCCGCGACCGGGGGCTCGCCGCCGCCGAGGGCCGCGCCGTGCGCTTCCGGACGCCGGACGAGGGCGCGACGATCGTCGACGACCTCGTCCGCGGCAAGCCCGCGTTCGACAACGCCCTGCTGGAGGACTTCGTCATCGCCCGTGGGGACCGCTCGGCTACGTTCCTGCTGGCCAACGTCGTCGACGACATGACCATGGGCATCACCCACGTCATCCGGGCCGAGGAGCACCTGTCCAACGCTCCCAAGCAGCAGCTGCTGTGGGAGGCCCTGGGCACGCCGCCGCCGGTGTGGGCGCACACGCCGATCCTGGTCAACGCCAAGCGGCAGAAGCTGTCGAAGCGGCGGGACAGGGTGGCGCTGGAGGACTTCCGCGCCGAGGGCTACCTGGCCGCGGCCATGCGCAACTATCTGATGCTGCTCGGCTGGGCGCCCTCGGGTGACCGGGAGATCGTTCCCTGGGAGGTCATCGAGACCGAGTTCCGGCTGGAGGAGGTCAACTCCGCTCCGGCGTTCTTCGACGTGGCGAAGCTACGCGCGTTCAACGGCGAGTACATCCGGGCGCTGCCCCTCGAGGAGTTCATCGCCGCATGCGGGCCCTGGCTCACCGGGCCGTCCACTCCGTGGGACGCCGACGCCTACGACGCGGACGTGTTCGCGGCGGTCGCACCGCTTGCACAGACCCGGCTGGTGCTGCTGTCCGAGATCGTGGCGCTGGTGGACTTCCTGTTCCTCGACGAGCCGGTCGTCGACGAGGCGGCGTGGTTGAAGACCGTGAAGGACAGGGACAACGCGGCCGCCCTGCTCACGGCCACCGTCGACGCCTACTCCCAGGCCGCCGGTGACCAGGCATGGGACGCGCAGACCCTGAAGGCACGCCTGGAGGAGGTCGGTCTTGCCCACGGGCTGAAGCTGGGCAAGGCACAGGCACCGGTGCGGGTGGCCGTGACCGGCAGATCGGTGGGGCTGCCGCTGTTCGAGACGCTGGCGGCCCTTGGCCCGGACCGGACGCTCACCCGGCTGCGCACCGCCCTGGCCCGGCTCACCTGATCCGGCTCACCTGATCGGGCAGGTCCCGTACCGGATGCGACGGATGCCGTACCGGCCGTCCGTCAAAAGGCAAACTCTTTACCTGAGGTAACACAACGTGAAGAGAAGTGTGATCCGCTACCAGCCAGAGGAGCCTGAAGGTACCCCGATGAGCAGCACTGATACCTGCACGTGACGTAGTTGCCACCAGATTGGCACGCACGAAATGCATCCTTGACTACATGTCGTATCTGCTGCGCCTCGTCCTGCCGGACCGTCCCGGCGCCCTGGGCGCCGTCGCGACCGCCCTGGGTCAGGCCGGCATCGACATCGTCAGCCTTGGCGTCGTCGAGCGTGGCGCGCACGGCGCCGTGGACGACCTCGTCGTCCAGCTGCCCCCGGCCGGGCTGGCCGACACCGTGCTGACCGCAGCCCAGTCCGTACCCGGGGTGAGCGTGGAGTCCCTGCGCCCATACCCGGCCGACGACGTCGGCATCACGCACGACCTGGACCTCGTCGAAGCCCTGACCACCCGGCCCGACGACGCGCTCACCGTCCTCATCGAGTTCGTCGGTGCGGTGTTCCACGCCGACTGGGCCGTGCTGCTGGAACGGGTCGCGCCGCAGGACGTGCGGATCGTCCAGACCTCCGTCGGCGCCCCCGACCTCGGTGGCGACGAGCTGACCAGTCCGAAGAAGGTGCGCCCCGCGCTGCTGTCACTGCCTCTGGACCGCGCGCAGCGCCTCGACCCGGATACCAGCTGGTTCCCGCCGCGCTGGAGCGCGCTCGGCATGGAACTCGCGGTGGCACCGGTGGGAAGCCCCGATGTGGCGGTGCTCATCGGACGGCCCGGTGGCCCGCGTTTTCGCGCCTCCGAGGTCCAGCGGCTGGCGCATCTGGCCGGCATAGCCGCGACTATCGTGCGCAACCGGAACACCTCGCCGG
>NZ_CAAAFT010000428.1:4914-14315 GCF_900634765.1 Candidatus Protofrankia californiensis
CCTGACCGGCCACAGGACGCCGGTGCGGGGACCGCCCGCAGAGGCCGCGGCACGGGAGCCTGCACAGGGACTGTGACTGTGCCAGCCGGAAAAACCACAGCCGCCGGAAAACCGCGGGGCTACCCGTCCTCCGGTTCCACGGGCAGCGCGAGCGGGGCCGCAGCCTGCGGCCCCTGCTCCAGCAGGACGGCGAAGCCGGCCTCGTCGAGCAGCGGCAGCTTCCACGCGCGCGCCTTGTCGTACTTGCCCGCCCCCGGATCGGCGCCTACCACCATGAAGCTCGTCTTCTTGCTCACCGAAGCGGTGACCTTGCCACCCCGGGCCTGGACGGCCTCGGTGGCGGAGTCACGGCTCCACCCCGCCAGCGTCCCGGTGATCACTACGGTGACGCCGGTGAGCGGGCCGGGCCCCTCGTCCGCGCCGGCGTCGGCGAGCTGCGCCCCGCCGGAACGCACCCGTTCCAGCACGTCACGGTGGCGCGGATCGGCGAACCAGTCCACGACGGAGGCGGCAATGGTCGGGCCCACGCCGTCGACGACGGCCAGGGTCTCGGTGGACGCGGCTGCGATGGCGTCCACCGAACGCATCTCCCGGGCCAGCGCCCGGGCCGCGCTCGGCCCCACATGCCGGATGGACAGCCCGACCAGCAGCCGCCACAGCGGCCGCTGCCGGGCCGCTGCCACCCCGCGCAGAATCTGATCGATCTTCTTCTCGCCGAACCCGCGCAACTCCGTGAACGACTCGGGGCTCAAATGGAAGACGTCACCGACGTCGCGTACCCGACCGGCCTCCAGCAGGGCGGTCGCCGTCTCGTAACCGAATCCGTCGATGTCCAGAGCGCCCCGGGAAGCGAAGTGGAACAGCGACTCGCGCAGTTGCGCCGGGCACGACACGGCGTTCGGGCAGCGGACGTCGACCTCGCCCTCGGGGCGCACCAGCTCGGTGCCGCACTCCGGGCAGCGGGTGGGCATCACGAAGGCGCGCTCGGAACCGTCCCGCAGGTCCGCGACCGGCCCGACGATCTCCGGGATCACGTCACCGGCCTTGCGCAGGACGACGGTGTCACCGATCAGCACACCCTTGCGTTCCACCTGGTCGGCATTGTGCAGCGTGGCGAGGCCGACGGTGGAGCCGGCAACCTTGACCGGTTCAAGGCGGCCGAACGGAGTGACCCTCCCCGTCCGGCCCACGTTGACCTCGATGTCGAGCAGCTTGGTGGTGACCTCCTCGGGCGGGTACTTGTAGGCCACCGCCCAGCGTGGGGACTTCGACGTGGCCCCCAGACGGCGTTGCAGCCCGAAGGCGTCGACCTTCACCACCACACCGTCGATCTCGTGCTCGATGTCGTGGCGGTGCTCACCCCACCGGCGGACGAACGCCTCGACCTCGGCGACGCCGGCGAGTACCTCGTGGTGCCGGGAGACGGGCAGGCCGAGTTCGGCCATCCGGTGGTACGCCTCGGACTGGGACGTGACGTCGAAGCCGCGGTGGACACCGAGCCCATGTATGATCATGGACAGTGGGCGGGTGGCGGTGATCCGCGGGTCCTTCTGCCGCAGGGAGCCTGCGGCGGCGTTGCGCGGGTTGGCGAACGGTTTGTCGCCCGCGGCGACCAGCGTGGCGTTGAGCTCGGCGAAGGCCGCCGTCGGGAAGAAGACCTCACCGCGGACCTCCAGCAGCTCGGGCACGCTCCCACCGCGCAGCCGGATCGGCACCGCCGAGAGGGTCCGGATGTTCGGGGTGACGTCCTCCCCGGTCCGCCCGTCGCCGCGGGTGGCCGCGCGCACCAGGTATCCGTCCTCGTAGACCAGGTCGACCGCAAGACCGTCGATCTTCAGCTCGCACAGCCAGGCGTCCACGCCGGCGTCCCGGGTGACACGGGCGGCCCACGCCTGGAACTCCGCGTCCGTGAAGACGTTGTCGAGTGAGAGCAGCCGCTCCAGGTGCTCCACCGGGGTGAACAGGGTCGAGATGGAGCCGGCGACCTTCTGGGTCGGCGAGTCCGGTGTGCGCAGCCCCGGACAGCGGGTCTCGATCGTCTCCAGCTCGCCCATGAGCCGGTCGTACTCGGCGTCGGAGACGGTCGGCGAGTCCAGGACGTAGTAACGGAAGGCGTGCTCGCTCAGCTCCCGAGCCAGTTCCGCCGCCCGCGCCCGCACCTGCGCCGGGATCTCGTCGGCCGCGCCATCCCGCGTCAACAGGCCGGCATCGCCGTCGGGCCAGGGATCACCGTCGGGCCGGGCCTCGGTCCCCAGCACCGTGCCCCGGGGAGCGTCCGCGTCCGAGGTATCCAGCGAACTCATACCGGCTCGTCCGCCAGTGCCCGGCCCGCCTCGCGGCAGCGCCGCAGCGCCGCCCTGGCATAGGCGGGTGTCGCACCCGCGAGACCGCAGGTGGGGGTCACCGCGACCACCTCCCGAAGCTGCTCCGGAGAGAACCCCAGACGTCGCCACATCGACCGGACGGGCTCGACGGTACGGCGGACGTCCGACAGTTCCGCGTCCCGCGACGCCACCATCCCGAACATCAGTGCGACCCCGGCCTCGACCGCCTCGCCGACGGCGTCGTCGTCGGCGGGCGTGAGCAGGGTCGCGTCCACGCTGACAAAGGCGGCCTTCGCCTGGCGCAGCAACCCCAGCGGCGGCGCGGACGTGCAGCAGTGCACCCCGGCGGGCACACCGGTGGCGGCGAGCAACGTCCGCAGCCGGTCGACGGCAACGCCCTCCTCCACCGCGGGAAGGATCCCGAAACCGCTGGGCGTGCGGACCTGACCGGCGATCACCGCCGGCAGGCAGGGCTCGTCGACCTGCACGATCAGGCGGGCGCCTGGCACAACCAGGGCGATGTCCGCGAGGTGTCGGGCGATGCCCTCGGCGAGGGCCTCGGCGATGTCCCGGCTCGCGCCCGCGTCCTTGAGGGCCTTGTGCCCTCGTTGCAGCTCGATGGTGGCGGCGAGCGTCCACGGGCCGGCGACAGCGACCTTCAGCGGCCCGGTGTAGCCGGCGGCGACCTCGCCCAGCGCGTCGAGGTCGCGGGCGAGCAGGTCGCGGGTCCGGCGCAGGTCCATTCCGGGACGCGGTACCAGCCGCCACCCGGACGGTTGCAGGTCGACCGGCATGTCCGCGAGCAGGCCCGCCGAACGGCCGATCATGTCGGCGCCGGCCCCGCGGTTCGGCAGCTCCGGCAGGTGCGGCAGGTCGGGCAGTTCGTCGAAGACCAGTCTGCATGCCTCGACCGGGTCGGTCCCCGGCAGCGACCCGACCCCGGTCGCGGTCCCCGGCTCCCACAGGCTGCTGCTGGTGGGCGCTGCGGCGGGTGCGGTGTCAGGCATGGTGGTGGGCGTTGTCACGGGCTCATCAACATCATGATCAAAATCACCGTCCGCAAAGAGCAGATATGGGTTGGCCCAGCGCCGGAACGCCGGAATGCCCGAACCGCCGGAATGCCCGAGCCCCGGGTCAGCGGCCGAGCCTGATGACATGACCGCCGCCGAGGACGCGGTCGCCGTCGTAGAGGACGACGGCCTGGCCGGGCGCGGTGCCGCGGACCGGCTCGTCCAACGTCACGTGCAGCTCGTCACCGACGCCTTCGGCCGTGGCCGCCACCGCCCGCCCGTGCGCCCGGACCTGCGCCGCGCAGGCCACCGGGCCCTCGTACGGCCAGACCGCCCGGTCGGCCACCAGCCTGGAGACGTCGAGCGCTTCGGCCGGGCCGACCGTCACCGCTCGTGTCACCGGGGAGATGTCAAGGACGTAGCGCGGCCTGCCGTCGGGTGCGGGCCGCCCCAGGCGCAGGCCACGGCGCTGGCCGATCGTGAACGCGAAGGCCCCGTCGTGCTCCCCCACCGTCTCGCCGGTGGTCGCGTCCACCACCGGCCCGGGTCGCGAGCCGAGCCGCTCCCGCAGCCACCGGCCGGTGTCGCCGTCGGCGATGAAGCAGATGTCGTGGCTGTCAGGCTTGTCCGCGACCGCGAGACCGCGGCGGGCGGCCTCGGCGCGGACCTCGGTCTTCGTCGTGTCCCCCAGCGGGAAGATCGCGTGGGCAAGCTGGTCGGGACGCAGCGTCCCCAGCACATAGGACTGGTCCTTGCCCGGGTCGACCGAACGGCGCAGCACCGCACCGGAAAGCTGCGCGTGATGGCCGGTCACCACCGCGTCGAAACCCAGGGCCAGCGCCCGCTCCAGCACCGCCGCGAACTTGATCCGCTCGTTGCACCGCACGCACGGGTTCGGTGTCCGGCCGGCCTCGTAGGCGGCGACGAACTCGTCGATGACGTCCTGTTCGAACCGGTCGGCAAGATCCCACACGTAGAAGGGGATACCGAGAACGTCGGCGGCGCGGCGGGCATCCCGGGCGTCCTCGATCGTGCAGCAGCCGCGGGCGCCGGTCCGGTGCGATTCAGGCGACTTCGACAGGGCCAGATGCACGCCTGTCACGTCATGGCCGGCGTCCACCGCACGGGCGGCCGCCACCGCCGAGTCGACGCCCCCGGACATCGCCGCAAGCACGCGCATCCCACTCACCCCCCCGACAGACCGGCGAGCGCCCCCGCACGGCGCGCTCGGTTCACCACAGGCATGATCACGCGGATCAAGGCGTCGACGTCGCCCGCAGCGGACGTCCGCCCCAGCGAAAAGCGCAGCGAGCCGCGGGCGCGGGCCTCATCGACACCCATGGCCAGCAGGACGTGGGACGGTCGGGCCACCCCCGCGGAGCAGGCCGAACCCGTCGAGCACTCGATCCCGTGAGCGTCGAGCAGCAACAGCAGCGAGTCGCCCTCGCAACCCGGGAAGGTCAGATGGGCGATGCCGGGCAGGCGTCCGGGGCCTGAGTGCGCTCCGTTGGCCACCACGTCCGGCACCGTGGCGAGTACCCGCGCGACCAGGTCATCACGCAGGGCGGCCAGCCGCACCGCCTCGACCGGCTGCTCGGCGACCGCCGCCGACGCCGCGGCCGCGAAGGCGGCCACCCCGGGGGTGTCGAGGGTACCCGAGCGGACGTCGCGTTCCTGCCCGCCACCGTGGGTCAGCGGCGCCAGGACCAAGCCCCGGCGTACCAGCAACGCGCCCATGCCGATCGGGCCGCCGAGCTTGTGTGCACTGACCGTCAGCGCGTCCGCGCCGCTGTCCTCGAACGACACCGGGATCGACCCGACAGCCTGGACGGCGTCGGTGTGGAACACGATCCCGTAACGGTGCGCAACTGCCGCGAGCTCCGCGACCGGCGAGACGGTTCCGACCTCGTTGTTCGCCCACATCACGCTGACCAGGGCGACGCTGTCGGGGTCACGCGCGATCGCCGCGGCGAGGACATCGGGACGCACCATCCCGGTGGAGTCCACGGGCAACAGCTCGACCTGGGCGTCCTGCGCCTCGGCAAGCCAGACCACGGCGTCGAGGATGGCCCGGTGCTCGACCGCGCTGACGAGCACCCGGTGCCGGCGTGGTTCGGCGGCACGGCGGGCCCAGTACAGCCCCTTGATGGCCAGGTTGTCGCTTTCGGTTCCGCCGGCGGTGAAGACCACCTCGGACGGGCGGGCGCGCAACGCGGCGGCAAGCGCCTCACGCGACTCTTCAACTACCCTACGTGCACGACGGCCGCTGGCGTGCAGCGACGACGCGTTCCCGCCGTCCGCGAGCGCCGCGGTGTAGGCGGCCACGGCCTCTGGACGCATCGGCGTGGTCGCCGCATGGTCGAGGTAGGTCACATCACTGAGGATATCCGTGCGTCGCCGCGATACCCCGCCGACGCCCAGGAGTCCGAAAACCGACGCACCGACGCCGCCGGCCGACCGACGGCGACAGGTTGCACCGAACCATCGCCCTCCGGATATCACCGCCGGCCCGTTGAGCGCACCTGACAAAACACGCCGTCCCAACAGGGGCGGTCGCGCAAGGTCGCAGGTCATGGCTTCCACCTGCGGGTCCCTAGTGTAGGTACAATTCATATAAGTATGGTTGCACTAGAAGTCAGATCCTGGGTGCCGGGATGGGTGGTGCGGGTGGAGCGACCGGTGGACATGTTCGACCGGGAGGAGGAGTGGGCGGCGCTCGCGGGCTTCTGCGAGGATCCGACGCCGGGCGCGACGCTGGGCGTCGTCACCGGCCGTCGGCGGCAGGGGAAGTCGTTCCTGCTCGACGCGGCGTGCGAGCAGACCGGCGGTCTGTATCACCAGGCGCTCGAAGGGACTGCCGTGGACTCGCTGCGGCTGTTCGGCGCACGCTTCGCCGAGCACGTCGGCGCCGCGGCGCCGCTGGCGTTCGACTCCTGGGCCGAGGCGATCGACGCCGTACTGGGGCTGGGCCGGCAAGCTCCGACCACCGTCGTCATCGACGAGTTCCCCTATCTGGTCAAGGCCGCGCCGGAGCTGCCCTCGGTGGTCCAGGCGGCGTTCGGCCCGCGCCGTCCCGAACGGACCGGCTCGCGAACGCGGCTGATCCTGTGCGGATCCGCGCTCACGGTCATGGGTCGTCTGCTCGCCGGCTCGGCGCCACTGCGCGGCCGGGCAGCGCTGGAGCTGGTCGTGCCTTCGTTGGACTTCCGGCTGGCCCGGGAGTTCTGGGGCATCGACGACCATCGGCTCGCGGCGCAGATGCACGCTGTCGTGGGTGGGACGCCGGCCTACCGGGACTTCGCCCACGGGGACGGCCCGCGCGGCATCGACGACTTCGACGCCTGGGTAGTCAGGACGGTCCTCAACCGCAACTCGCCGCTGTTCCGCGAGGCGCGCTACCTGCTCGCGGAGGAGCCGGACCTGCGTGAGCCCGGCCTGTACAGCTCGGTGCTGGCGGCCGTGGCCACCGGCGCCGTCACCCGGGGCGCGATCGCGAACGCGGTCGGCCGGCCGACGGGCGACCTCGCACACCCGCTGACCGTGCTGGCCGACGCCGGCTTCCTGGCCAAGGCGGACGACCTGCTGCGCGACCGTCGACCGGTGTGGCGGATCGCCGAGCCGCTGATCGCCTTTTACCACGCCGTCATGCGTCCGGTCTTCGGCCGGCTCGAGACACGTGGACAGGCGGCCAGGACCTGGCCGGGCCGGCGCGCCACGTTCGCGTCCCAGGTCCTCGGGCCCAACTTCGAGGAGATCTGCCGGGCCTGGGTGGCGCTGTACGCCGACCCGGCGACTCTCGGCACCGATGACCTCGGCGACATCGGTCACGGCACCATCCACGACCACGAACAGCGGGCGGCGATGGAACTCGACGTCCTCGCGCTCGGTCCGGCCGACGGCGAGCGCCGCCGGCTCGTCGCCATCGGCGAGGCCAAATGGGGCGTCGAGATGGGCCTCGAGCATCTGAACAGGTTGCGACGCGCCCGCGCGCTCATCGAACGGACCAACAACCTGGACGTGACCGACACCCGCCTCCTGCTGTTCTCCGCCACCGGCTTCACCGACGATCTACGCGCCGCCGCCGCCGCCGGCTCCGGCCCCGACATCGTCCTCGGCGACCTCCACCGCCTTTACGAAGGCGGCTGAAGGTGGCCGGCCAGGAGATCGCCCGGACCACCGGGAGGCCGGCGGGTCAGAAGTCACCGGCGCGGCTGCGGAGCTCCCTGAGGATCTCGACGAGCGGACCGATCTGCTCGGGCGACAGGCCCGGGTCGGCGAAGACGCGCTCGTTGAGCGCGACGGTGGCCGCGGTCGCGAGCTCCCGGCCGGCCGCCGTGATCTCGGCCAGGGTCGCCCGCCGGTCCGTCGGATGCGGGATGCGGCGGACAAGCCCCTGCGAGGACAGCCGGTCGACCGCGCTGGTCACGCTCGTCGGATGCACCTGCAGGCGGTTGCCGACCTTGCTCATCGGCAAGGAGCCGGCCCGGCTGAACAGCAGCAACATGAGCAGCTCGTAGCGGGCGAAGGTCAGCTCGAAGGGACGCAGCACCTCGTCCGTGCGGGCCAGGATGATCTGCTGGGCGCGCATCACGGACGTGACCGCCGCCATGCCGTCAGCGGCGTCGGCCCACCCGTGCGCCGTCCACTGCCTGCGCGCCTCCTCAATGGGGTCGAACGGCAGAGGTTTGGGAAAGGACACGGGCGGACGGCTCCTCCACGACGTGGCCGGTCGGCCGAAGGACAACACGGGCCTCGCTTCCCGTGCCGCCGCAGACCCCTGGGGCCGTTGTGGACCCCTGGGAAACGTGGGCCTTCCGGAGTTGCCGGATCCGGGGTTCCTGCCGGATCCGGCAGGAACCCCGGACGCGAGCGAATCACGATCGCGCTGTCCCTGGCCAGCCAGGGGCCCCTGGGAAACTAGGTTGGGTCAGACATTACGACGATACCGGCCACCGACCTCGAAGAAAGCGTCACTGATCTGACCGAGCGAGCAGTGCCGGACCGCGTCCATGAGGACGTCGAAGGTGTTCTGGCCGGCCGCCGCGGCCTCGCGCAGCCGGCGCAGCGCCTCGGGCGCCTCCTCGGCGTGCCGGGCCTGGAAGTCGGCGAGCCGGGCGAGCTGTGAATGCTTCTCGTCCTCCGTGGCCCGGGCGAGCTCGAGGGGACCGTGCGGGTTGTCCTCGGCGTCGGGGTCGAGGAAGGTGTTCACCCCGATGATCGGCAGACTGCCGTCATGCTTGCGATGCTCGTACAGCATGGACTCGTCCTGGATGCGTCCACGCTGGTAGCCGGTTTCCATCGCGCCGAGCACACCGCCGCGCTCGGAGATCCGCTCGAACTCGGCCAGCACCGCCTCCTCCACGAGGTCGGTGAGTTCCTCGACGATGTAGGAACCCTGCAGCGGGTTCTCATTGCCCGTCAGGCCCCACTCGTTGTCGATAATCATCTGGATGGCCAGTGCCCGCCGGACGGAATGCTCGCTCGGGGTGGTCACCGCCTCGTCATAGGCGTTGGTGTGCAGGCTGTTGCAGTTGTCGTAGATGGCGCACAGGGCCTGCAACGTCGTGCGGATGTCGTTGAAGTCCATCTCCTGGGCGTGCAGGGAACGGCCGGAGGTCTGGACGTGGTACTTGAGCTTCTGCGACCGCTCGGCGGCGCCGTAGCGCTCGCGCATCGCCACCGCCCAGATCCGCCGGGCCACCCGACCGATGACGGTGTACTCCGCATCCAGGCCGTTGGAGAAGAAGAACGACAGGTTCGGCGCGAAGTCGTCGATGTCCATGCCGCGGGCGAGGTACGCCTCGACGTAGGTGAAGCCGTTGGCCAGGGTGAACGCAACCTGGCTGATGGGGTTCGCCCCGGCCTCCGCGATGTGGTAGCCGGAAATCGACACGGAATAGAAGTTGCGGACGCCGTGGGTGATGAACCATTCCTGCACGTCGGCCATGCACCGCAGGGCGAACTCGGTGGAGAAGATGCAGGTGTTCTGCCCCTGGTCCTCCTTGAGGATGTCGGCCTGCACGGTTCCACGCACGGTCGTGAGCGCCTTGGCCCGCACGTCGGCGGC
>NZ_CAAAFT010000428.1:14340-19212 GCF_900634765.1 Candidatus Protofrankia californiensis
TCGCCGGGGCCGGCCCGTTGATCGTCATGGAGACGCTTGTCGTCGGCGAGCACAGGTCGAAGCCGGCGTAGAGCTCCTTCATGTCGTCCAGGGTCGCGATCGAGACTCCGGACGTGCCGATCTTGCCGTAGATGTCGGGACGGGGCGCCGGGTCCCGGCCGTAGAGGGTGACCGAGTCGAACGCCGTGGACAGCCGGGTGGCCTGCGACCCCCGGGACAGGTAGTGGAACCGCCGGTTGGTGCGGAACGGGTCGCCCTCACCGGCGAACATCCGGGCCGGTGCCTCGCCGGCCCGCTTGAACGGGAACACCCCGGCGGTGAACGGGAACCGGCCGGGCAGGTTCTCCGCGCGCACGAAGCGCACGAGATCGCCGTGGTCACCGGTTCGGGGCACTGCCACCCGCGGTATCGACGTGCCCGACAGCGTCACGCGGCGCAACGGCGTGCGGATCTCTTTGCCGCGCACCGTGTAGACCAGCTCCTCGCCGGCGTACTCCGCCACCGTCGCCGGCCAGGCGTCCAGCAGCTCGCGCACGTCGGGGTCCAGTGCCTTCTCGGCACCCTCGAGGAGGGCGTCCAGCCCCGCGTGGTCGCCTCCGGCGGCGGCGAGCTCCTGGTGCGCCGTTGTCAGGTGCTGGCGCCGGCGTGCCGCCTGGACCTGCTCAGCGCTGCGCTGGTGGTAGGAGCGGACGGTCTCGGCGATCTCCGCCAGATAGCGGACCCGGGCCGGTGGAAGCACCGTTGCCAGGCCCGAGGACGCCTTGACCGACACCTGCGGCAGCACACCGGCGGCAAGCGGCAGGCCCTTGGCCGCGAGCAGAGCGATCAGATGCTGGTAGAGCGCGGTGACCCCGTCATCGTTGAACCGGGCCGCGCTCGTCCCGAACACCGGCATGTCCGCCCAGGAGGCACCGAACGCCTCACGGTTGCGCACCAGCTGACGGCCGACGTCGCGGCGAGCGTCCTCCGCCCCGGAGCGCTCGAACTTGTTGATCGCCACCACGTCGGCGAAGTCCAACATGTCGATCTTCTCAAGCTGGGACGCCGCACCGTACTCGGGTGTCATCACGTACAGCGAAACGTCGACGAGGTCGACGATCCCGGTGTCGCCCTGGCCGATCCCCGGCGTCTCGACCACGACCAGGTCGTAGCCGGCGGCCCGGCAGGCCGCGATCACGTCGGCGATACGCTCGGGCAGCTCACCTCCGGCACCCCGGGTCGCCAGGGAGCGGAAGAAGATCGTGGACGGGCCGTCGGCGTCCCCGAGCACGTTCATCCGGATGCGGTCACCGAGCAGCGCCCCGCCGCCCCGGCGGCGGGTCGGGTCCACCGCGATCACGGCGGCGCGCAGCTTGTCCTGCTGGTCGACACGCAGGCGGCGCAGGATCTCGTCGGTCAGCGAGGACTTGCCGGATCCACCCGTGCCCGTGATGCCCAGCACCGGGATGCCGGGGCGGGCCGATGCCCGCAGCTGGCGCGCGAGCTCGGGCGAACCGCCGCCTTGCAGCACGGTGATCGCCCGCGCGAGCGCGCCCTGGTCACCGGCCAGGATCGCCGGCACCGAAGGCAGTTCGGTGGTCAGGTCAGTGTCGCACTCGGCGACGATCAGGTTGATCATTCCTGGCAGCCCGAGCCGCTGCCCGTCCTGCGGCGAGAAGATCCGGGCGACGCCGCGGGAGTGCAGCAGGGCGATCTCCTCGGGGACGATGACGCCCCCTCCCCCGCCGTACACCCGTATATGGCCGGCACCGCGCTCGCGCAGCCGCTGGACCAGGTAGCTGAAGTACTCGACGTGCCCGCCCTGGTAGGACGACAGCGCCACCGCCTGGGCATCCTCCTGGATCGCGGCCGTGACCAGCTCGTCCACACTGCGGTCGTGGCCGAGGTGGATCACTTCGACGCCCTGGGACTGCAGGATCCTGCGCATAATGTTGATCGCCGCGTCGTGGCCGTCGAACAGGGAGGCCGCGGTGACGATCCGCACCGGGTGTTGCGGGACATGCAGGGGTGACTGATTGGCTGCGCCCATCCTCGGACCTCCGGACCAACGGCGTACACACTCTGTCCACCCAATAATTGGATGGCAGATATTAGGATGACCACACAATAGGCCAGACGTCCAGAGCCTGCGATGATCGTCAGCTGTCAGAGACCCCTGATCGTGCCCGCAACGGCAGGGGAGGGTGTTCCACCCGCGGAACATCCGCGGGACATCTGCGGAGCATCCGGAAACGACAACGGCCGGATGTTCCCACCCGGGGAACATCCGGCCGTCGAAGATCCGCGGAAGGACGTCCGCGGATACCGGGGATGCGAAGCAACTACCCCTTGCGCTTCTCGATCGCCTCGGTGAGCTGCGGTACGACGTTGAACAGGTCACCCACGACGCCGTAGTCGGCGAACTCGAAGATCGGGGCTTCCGGATCCTTGTTGATCGCGACGATCGTCTTGGACGTCTGCATCCCAGCCCGGTGCTGGATCG
Organism: Candidatus Protofrankia californiensis; assembly: GCF_900634765.1. Taxonomy (NCBI): domain Bacteria; kingdom Bacillati; phylum Actinomycetota; class Actinomycetes; order Frankiales; family Frankiaceae; genus Protofrankia; species Candidatus Protofrankia californiensis. Next base: position 16,823 of record NZ_CAAAFT010000428.1, read on the forward strand.
CACCGGAGATGCCGACCGCGACGTAGAGCTGCGGCGACACGGTCTTGCCGGTCTGGCCGACCTGCTGCTGGTGGGGGTACCAGCCGGCATCGGTCGCCGCCCGGGACGCACCCACCGCGGCGCCAAGGGTGTCGGCCAGTTTCTCGACGAGCGCGAAGTGCTCGGCGGCACCGAGACCGCGGCCGCCGGAGACCACGATCTGCGCCTCGGTGAGGTCGGGACGGCCCGACTTGGCCTCGACCACCCGGTCGAGAATCTTCGCCGACCTGGCGGAGTCCGAGATCGTGATATCGACGTTCTCCTCCACCGGCGTGCTCGGCGCGGTCTCGGGAGCGGTGGTGTTCGGCCGTACCACGAAGATCGGCGTCCCCTTGGTGACCTTCGAGGTGACGATCGTGGAACCGCCGAAGATGCCCTGGGTCGCAGACAGGTCCGGGGTGAGGGCGACGGCGTCCCAGATCAGACCCGACTCGGTCTTCGCAGCCGTACGCGCGGCGGCCTCCCTCGCCTCCGCGGTGGCGGCCGTGAGGACCGCCGCGGGCGAGACGTCGGTTACCAGCTTGGCCAGGACCTCGGCCACCGGAGCCACCGCGTAGTCGACGACGTCGTCGGACTCGACGACATACACCTTCGACGCCCCATACTGGGCTAGGAACTCCTTGGCCTTTGCGTACGTGCCGGGTGCGCCGAGGAAGACCGCGGATGCCTCACCCAACGATCGAGCGAGCGTCAGCAGCTCGGCGGTAACCTTTTTCGGCTCGCCGTCTGCATGCTCGACGAGTACCAGAACCTCAGCCATCGGACAGGACCCCTCAGATCAGCTTCTGCGCGACGAGGAACTCGGCGGCCTTCGTACCACCGTCACCCTCGTCCTTGACGATCGTTCCGCTCTGGCGGGGCGGTGCGGGCTGGGCGTCTACCACCGTCGAGGCGGCGTTGGCGAGCCCGACCGTGCTGGCATCCAGACCGGCGTCGGCGACGGACAGGGTGGTCAGCGGCTTCTTCTTGGCCGCCATGATTCCCTTGAACGACGGGTAACGCGGCTGGTTGATTTTTTCGACGACACCGACGACCACGGGCGTGGACGCTTCTACCAGGGCGTAGCCGTTGTCAGCCTGACGTTCGATGCGCACCGTACCCGCACCCGGGTCGACGGTCACCTTACGGGCCTGGGTGAGCTGCGGGAATCCGAGCCGCTCGGCAAGTAGAGCACCCAGCACACCACCGCGGGCGTCGGACGCCTCCGCAGCGGTGATGACGATGTCGGGCGAAAGCGTCGAAATGACCTTCGCAAGCGCGGCGGACGTCTGCAGGGCGTCGGAACCCACCAGTTGCTCGTCTGTGATGTGCACGGCCTTGTCCGCACCCATCGACAGCGCCTTGCGTATAGTCTCGACGGCCTTCTCCGGACCCATGGTGACTACCGTCACCTCGCCACCGTGGGCCTCTTTGATCTTCAGAGCCTCCTCGACCCCGTACTCGTCCATCTCGTTTATGACGTTGTCGACACTCTTACGATCCGTCGTCCTGGTGACGGGATCAAGCTTCTTCTCCGCCCAGGTATCCGGAACCTGCTTGACAGTAACAACGATGTTCACGCCTCGAGGCCTCCGTAGCCACGTTCATCGGTCTTCTTGCTCTTGACATGGTCGCACCGTCAACCTTGTCACGCTCAATGATCGTTGACGTGACCCAGGCCGCACTCCGTCCACGTTGCCGCCCAAGGGCGCGTACGCGTGCATTCGAGCCAACTTCTGCACGGCCCCTTCCGTCGTTGTGACAGCCTCACTACTTTCTGTCCCGCAGCACAAAAAAACGCCATCTCACCACGAAAGGTCATCACGCGAACCATGAGGACACAATGAACAGAAAACAGGAATTGATCGGCTTTGTTCAGGATAAAGATCCTATATCGGACAAAGACGGATCTTATCCGACACTGTTCGCGCGGCTGCTTGCCGAAACGTCCGTCTCCGACACCCGCTTCGCCCGGCAGGTCAACGAGCGCGCGCGGCGTCACCGCCGGATCGAGCTCGGACTGGCGCGCACCACGGTGGGCCACTGGCGTCGTGGCATGCGCCCCCGTGACCCCATGGTGGCCGAGCTCGCCGCCGCCGAGATGTCGACGCTGGTGGGCTACCGCATCACCCCGACCGACCTCGGCTGGCGGGGTGAGACCTTCCACGGCGACGACTTCGGGCTCATCGTGGCCGAGAAACCCGCTGGCACCCTTGGAACCATCGCCGGACTCTCAGGACGAGACATGCGCAGGCGAGACCTCTTGCAGGACGGAAGTGCCTTCATAGCCAGTGCCTTCGCCGACTCGGTGCTGGCCAGCCTCACCGGCGTCGTCAACACGATCAAAGATGACGACGCCCTGGCTTCGGCAC
>NZ_CAAAFT010000428.1:19237-32192 GCF_900634765.1 Candidatus Protofrankia californiensis
CCTCACCGGCGTCGTCAACACGATCAAAGATGACGACGCCCTGGCTTCGGCACCGACCGCAACGATGATCAGGGATATGACCGAGACCTTCCGCAAGCTCGACGCCCGGTACGGCAGCGGTGAGATCCGCGGACAGGTGGTCACCTTCCTGCACGACCGGACCAAGACCGCGCTGGACGCCCGGCACACCCCGGACCTGTTCGGCGCGCTGGCCGAACTGACCCAGTTCAGCGGCTGGCTCGCCCAGGACTCCGATCGCCAGTCACTGGCGCAGCGCTATTACATCCAGGCGCTCGGCCTCGCCGAGCATGCCGGGGACGCCATGCTGGCCAGCCGGATCCTGTCCGCCATGAGCGACCAGGCCGGACGCCTCGGCCAGCTCCGCCAGAGCCTCGCCCTGGCAAAGGCCGCCCTCGACCGCTCCCGCAGCACCGCATCCCGCTCGGTACGGGTGATGCTGCACGACAAACACGCCTGGGCCCTGGCCCGCAACGGCGACGAGGCCGGATGCAGCAAGGCGTTGAGCGCCATGGACGCCGAACTCGAACGGGCCGGCGCCGACGACGGCCCGCCGTGGTCCGCACACTACAACGACGCGGACGTCGCCGAATGCAAGGGCCACTGCTTCATGCTGCTCGACAAGGCCCGGGAGGCCGAGCCGCTGCTGCTGGAGTCCCGCGCTCGGCAGCTTCCGTCGCGGACCCGTACCCGCAGCTACGCCGAAGCGGATCTCGCCCTGTCGTACCTGCGCAGACCCGGTCCCGACGTCGAAGCCGCCCTGGACGCCGGACGCCGCGCGGTCGAACTGGCAAGCCATCTCGACTCCGTCCGGATCACCGAGAAACTGCGCGAGCTCGACCGCGGCATCAGCCGATACGACGACGTCGTCGCCGTACGGGAGTGGCGCAGGCACGCCGCGCCGCTCATAGCCCGCCCCGGCATCCCCACCAAGGTGGCGGCGACAGTCGCATAAAGGATGACAGTCGCATAAAGGATAAACATAAACAGAAGCAGTTATATGTGACGGGCGGCCGGGCATGACAGTCCGCCGGCGCCCGTCACTGCGGTTCCAGCCGTCACCACAGCTCACCGGCACCCATCCGCACGCCGCCCTCCCCACCATGCGTCATATGAACCACACCTTCTGCTGTCCGTGGAGGGGTTCCGACACGTCGCGGTTACCAGTGCGTAAGGTCGGGTTTCATGGTCAGGCACGAGCCGGCGACAACGCCCCGCCGCACCGACGAGGTCACCCCCACGTCCGATGATCACAACACCCTGCTCGCGTGGGCGGTCTTCGGAGAACGGACCGTACCGGGAGTGTGGTTCGAGCGGTACTGGTTCAAACGGCACGAGGCGGCCTATGCCGCGTTCGCTCCGTTCACCACCGGCGCCGTGGTCGTCGAAGCGGGCTGCGGCGAGGGATACGGCGCGGCGCTGCTGGCGAAGTCCGCATCCCGGGTCATCGCGGTCGATACCGCCGCTGACGTCGTCGAACACGTCCGGCACACCTATCCCGGCACGACCCCCGTACGCGCCGATCTCCAGCGCCTGCCGTTCGCCGACGCCACCGCCGAGGTCATAGCGAACCTGCAGGTCATCGAACATCTCAACGACCAGGAGGCGTTCCTGGCCGAGTGCGCCCGGGTGCTGCGCCCGGCCGGCACGCTCGTGCTGACGACCCCGAACCGGCTGACCTTCTCCCCGGGACGGGACACTCCCGCGAATCCGTACCACACCCGGGAACTCGCTCCGGACGAGCTCGTCCCCCTCGTCGAGGAGCATTTCGTGGTCACCCGCCTGTGGGGTGTCTGGCACGCGCCGCGGCTACAGGCATGGGAGCGCAGGAACGGCGCGATCGTGGACGCCCAGCTCGCCCATCCCTACCCGCAGTGGTCCAGCGCGCTGGCCCAGCGGGTACGCAGCACCGACGTCGGCGACTTCGCCCTGCATCCCGACACTCCCGACACCCCGATCGCCTCCAGCCTCGACCTGGCCGTGGTCGCCTACCGCCGACCATGAACCAGCCGGCGCGAACACGGACCCCGGTGCCAGCCCCGGCGCAGACCCCGGCAGCAGCCCTGGCGCAGACCCCGGCGCCGAGCTCGGCCGGGACCGCGGGCCGGGCCTCGGCCGAGCCGATCGGGACGTTCTGCCTCGTGCTGCACACCCACCTTCCGTGGGTCGCGCATGCCGGCGCGTGGCCGGTCGGCGAGGAATGGCTGTACCAGGCGTGGGCCGGCGCGTACCTGCCCGTGGTCGACCTGCTCGAACGCCTCGCCGACACCGGCCGGCGCAATGTGCTGACCCTCGGCGTCACACCCGTGCTGGCCGCCATGCTGGACGACCCGTACTGCCTGTCCGGGCTGGCCGGATGGGTGGCGGACTGGCAGCTTCGGGCGCAGGGGGCGCTGGTGGACGGCGTGCCCGGCGCGAGCTATGAAGGCGCGCTCGCCACCAGGGCCCTGCGGGCCGTCGAGGGTCGCTGGCGGCACGGGGCGTCACCGCTGCTGCGCCGGCTGGCCGACGCCGGCGTCATCGAACTGCTCGGAGGGCCGGCGTCCCATCCGGTGCTGCCGTTGCTGGACGATCGGGTCGTCCGGACGCAGCTCGACGCCGGCCTCGACGACGCGACCGTCCGGTTCGGCGCCCGGCTCCGCGGGATCTGGGCCCCCGAATGCGCCTACCGGCCGGGGCTGGAACAGCACTACGCCGACGCGGGCATCACCCACTTCGTGGTGGACGGCCCCACCGTCGGCGGCGAGACCGCCGGCGCCTACGACGTCGCGGGCAGCGGCGTGCTGGCGTTCCCTCGCGACCTCGGCGTCTCCTACGAGGTGTGGTCGCCCACGGCCGGCTATCCCGCGGGCGCGTGGTACCGCGACTTCCACACCTTCGACCACGGCAGCGGCCTGCGGGTGGCCAGAGTGACGTCCGTGGACACCCCACCCGAGCTCAAGGCACCGTATGAGGCCGTCGCCGCGCAGGATGCCGCCGGTGCCGACGCGGCGCACTTCGTCGGTGTCGTCCGGCGGCGGCTGACCGAACTGGCCGAGGCCAGGGACGGCCGCCCGGCGCTCGTCGTGTGCGCCTTCGACACGGAGCTGTTCGGCCATCACTGGCATGAGGGACCGGCGTTCCTGGAAGCGGTCCTCGGGCTGCTGCCCGACGCCGGTGTACGGGTGACGACACTGTCACAGGCAGCCGCGGCCGGGCATGTCGAGGGCGTCCGCGACCTGCCGGCAGGCTCCTGGGGGCTGGGTAAGGACTTCCATGTCTGGACGGACGTGACCGACCTGACCAAGCTCGCGTCCGAGGTGAACGAACGGCTGGTCGAGGTCGTGGCCGCGGCCGCTCGCCCGAGCGAGCGCGATGACGTCCTCGACCAGATGGCGCGAGAGGCGTTCCTCACCGGTTCCAGCGACTGGGCATTCTGTGTCACCCACGACAGCGCCGCGAGCTACGCGAGGTCCCGGGCCTACACGCACGCCGGGCGTTTCGACGCGCTGGCCGACGCGGTCCATGGCGGTGACCGGCTCGGGGCCGCCAAACTCGCCCGCCACTACCGCACCCTGGACTACCCGTTCCCGACCCTGGACGCACGCCGGATCACCCGAGCACAGGACGCGCCCTGAAGTGCCGGTCAGGTGACCATGCTCGGCTCGGCGAACGGTGGCATGCGTCGATGAGTGCTGGCCACTGGAGAAGATCGGCGCGAGTTTGTCGATGTGCACGCTTATGTGGCCGAAAAGCGTACACAGCAACAAACCCATTTGGATCACAGCCCGTACGGATGGTTGCGGACGGGTCCCGCCCCGGGCCCGGACGACGGCCCGCGCCACCACCGGTCGCCTGGCGCGTCATGCGGGGCCGGTCATCGCCGAGGAGGTGATCGGTGTGTGCTTGGCCGCACTGTCGGATCCACGTCCGCCCCTGCCGCTTCCCACGGTCATCCTCACCGGCAATCTGTTGTCATGACCCCGCATCCGGACGCCGGTTCCGACGTGCCCGTATTCCCCGGCGAGTCGAAGGGGCCGAGGGCCGACAAGCGCGGCACCGCCGTGATACCGCCACGGACACTGGCAATTTTTCTCGCCTGGGTGGTCGCGGGCACGCTCATAGTCGTCACCCTGGGCCGGTTGGTCCATCTGGACGACGCGCTGAGCTGGCCGTACTCGGGGATCAACGCGTTCACCCCGGTCGAGTACCTGCCCGCCTACATGGCGCTGGCCGTTGCTTTTGCGCTGCGACGCAACCGACTGCTGATCGTTTCGCTGCTGGCCGTCATCGCCCATCTGGCCTTCACCGTGCCCGAGCTGTGGCCGGGAAAGCCCGAGGCTGTCCCCGCCGGTGCGACAAAGGTACGGATCATGACGTCCAACCTGCTGTACACGAACGGCAACGCCGGGCGGCTCGGCGCCCAGATCAACACCACCCGGCCCGACATCGTCGTGCTGGAGGAGGCCACCGTGCTCACCCTGGAGGCGGTCGAGAAATCCGGCGCGCTGGCCGGCTACACCTACCGGGAGGTGCATGCCCGGCCGGACCCGTTCGGGGTGGCGGTGTTCTCCCGGTTCCCGCTCGTCCAGGCGGAGATACCGCTGGTCGCCGACCTGCCGTCCCTGCGCATGACGGTCCAGATGGACGCCGCGCACCAGTTCAGGCTCTTCGCCGTCCACACGGTGTCACCGACGAACGGCGAGTACACCCCGCGGTGGCGGCGGCAGCTGGACACCCTGCGGGCGGAGGTCGCCCTCACCCCCATGCCGGTGGTGCTCGCCGGTGACTTCAACGCCACCCGCGACCACCGGCCGTTCGGACGCCTGCTCGACGAGCACCTGCGGGACGCCCACGACGTGGCCGCAGCCGGCTGGGCACCCACATGGAACGCCAACCACCTGCTCCTGCCTCCGCTGCTGCGGATCGACCACGTGCTGGCGTCACCGCAGTTCGCCGTCACCGGCTACCAGGTGGGCACCGAGATCGGCAGCGACCACAAACCGCTCGTGGTCGACCTCGCCATGCGCTGAACCACTACGCCTCCGGGGATCAGCCGGTGGCCGTCCAGACGGCGAGGCCGGTGCCGCAGGTCGCGCAGAAGTTCTCGGTCGGACGCGGCGGCGTCGCGCAGGTCAGGCAGTGCCGGCTGCCGGCCCGCACGGCGTAGATGCCCTCGAGGATCTTTCGGGGTTCGTCCTCGTGCAGCCACTCGTCGAAGTAGCGGGCGCGCTCGACCGCGAGCGGGTGGGATCCGGCGGTCCGGATCCGCAGCCGGTGGAACCGGGCGAGCTTGCTCTCCTCGGCCATGTCGTCCAGCAACCGGGCCTGCTCGAGAAAGGCGTCGGGATTCATCTGCTCCAGCCAGCGGGTCGCGCCGCCGGCAAGCTTCATCATCATCCGGACGCACGGGCCGGGATCCTGGACGGTGAGCATCGCCGCCCGGTCAGCGGTCAGCTCCGCCTTGCGTGCCCAGGCCGCCAGGCCCGCTCCCAGCCCGAAGGCCGCGACGTTACCGACGACGGCGCCCGCCTTGCGGGCGACGCCCGCGCCCATGGCGCCGCCGACGATCCTGGCCATCGTCCCGTAGAGGACATGGCCGCATTTGACATGGCCGAGTTCGTGCGCGATCACGGCCAGGAGTTCGTCGGTGTCCATGATGTCGAGCAGATCGGTGAACAGCACCACGTAGGGACGGGTGTGCCCGGACGTGTAGGCGTCGACCGGCCCACGCCGGACGTAGAGTTCGGGCTCCGGGACGTCCAGAATCGCGCACGCCTCGCGCAGAATCGCATAGATCGCCGGGAGCTGGCGCGGCCCGACTTTCACGCTGGACGCTGTGTTCTCCACGTAGTGGACGCGTTCCACGCCCCATTCGATGTATTTAGCCACGGCCCGGTCGAACCCGGGAATCCGTTGCAGCGTACGGGTGGCCCGCCGGTCGAGAGGATGCCGAAAGGCGTCGGGGTCGAGTCCCGGCAGCCGGACACGCCCGCCTCTTTCCGGCCGGTCGGCAACCTGTCGACTCTTTTCAGTAAAATTCACCGGCAGCTTTCGGATGTTTACAACGTCGTCGGCTTCGGTCATCCCCAACCTCTCGAGACACCCGCCCAGGTCGCATTGTCGGTCGCATTGTCGATTCGAAGCGGGACGTCAGACGACATAGTAGAGCGCCTCCGCGGGGCGCGAAAGCCCCACCCCCGGAGGTGATGAAGTCGACTTTCCGACATCGGGTCGACGACTCCCGGAACAGATCATTTCTGGCGGGAACGTCCGGCTCCGGCGCGGGCGGCGATGACCGGGGCGGCAGCCGCGGCCGTCTTGCGGGCGATGTCGGCCAGTGCCGCCCGCTTCGCCTCGGCGGCCTGGTAATCCTCCACCCGGTTACGCACGACGCGAGCGGGCATACCGACCGCGACCGACATCGGTGCGATGTCGGTGTTCACCACGGCGCCCGCGGCGATCACCGACCCCGGGCCGATGCGGCTCCCGCGCAGCACGGTGACCTTGGTACCGATCCACACGTCGGCTCCGATCCGCACCGGGGACTTCGCGAGGCCCTGGTCCTTGATGGGCACGTGGATGTCACTGAACACATGGTCGAAATCGATGACGTACACGTCGTCCGCAATCAGGGATTTCGCGCCGATTTCGACGTCGAGATAACAGTTGACGGTGTTGTTACGCCCGAGGACGCATTTGTCACCGATACGAAGGTTCCCCTCGTGGCAGCGGATCCGGCTGTTGTCACCGAGATGCACCCACCGACCCAGCACGATTCTCCCGTAGCCAGGACGGCCCTCGATACCCACGTTCTTACCGAGAAAAACGAAACCCTCGGTCACCACCTGTGGATACCGCAGCCGAAACAGCACGAACCGCCAGTACCGGCGCAGATGGAAAGGCGTCCAGGCGCGGTGGCGGACGATCCACCGCGCGGACGCGAACGTGAGGAAACGTCCCTGCCGCGGATCCCGGTTCGCCCGCCCACCGAATATTCTCACGGCCGAGCGTCCGGCGCTCGGACGCCGGTGACGAGCGCATTGTAGAAAAGACCCGCGGGCACCACCCGGGAGGCGTACCGGGTGTCGAAGGCGGCCAGGCGCTGCCACGTCCGATAGACACCCATCCGGTAGCCGAAGCTGAGCTTCGACTCGGCGACGGCGCATTCGAAGGTACGCACCGGCCAGCCGAACCAGGCCGCGGTGAGTTCCTCCGTACGCACCTTCACCTCGACCGCACCGGCCCGCCGGGCCATCCCGGCCAGCTCCGCCGGCACAAAGGTGTGCAGGTCCACCACGGACTCCAGCGCGTGGGCAGCGGAACTGGCCACGAGCTCGCCGGCCGGCCGAGCCCAGTCCCGCAGCATCGGCAGCCTGGTCACCCGGGTGGTCGCCCACCAGGTCGCCCGCGACAACCGGCGGGCTACCACGTCGCCGTACCTGGTCGGCTCCCCCGCGAACACGAACCGCCCCCCCGGTCGCAACACCCGCAGCACCTCCCGCAACGCCAGCTCGACATCCGGGATGTGGTGCAGGACGGCATGCCCCACCACCAGGTCGAAACTCGCGTCCGGGTACGGGACGGACTCGGCGTCGGCGACCCGGCCCGCCACGGTCAGGCCCAGGCTCGCGGCGTTGCGGGTGGCGGTGGCGACCATGCGGGGGCTGATGTCGCTGACATGCGCTCCTTCGCGGGCCACCACCCCTGCCTGCACCAGGTTGAGCAGGAAGAACCCGGTCCCCGCACCGATCTCGAGAGCGCTCGGATAGGGCCAGCCGGTGGTCCCGGCAATGGTGACGAACCTGTCCCGGGCGTAGTCGATGCAGCGGTCGTCGAACGAGATCGACCACTTGTCGTCATAGGAGTCGGCTTCGGCGTCGTGATAGATGATATTCGCCTGTTTGGGATCGTCCCACGCCGCCTGGATGGCGGACGCCGACGGTCCGCCTGCCTCGCGTGCCTGACCTGTCCCGTCCGTCTGACCTGCGTCCATGGTGTTCAGCGACCGACGAAATCAGCCTTGCCAGGGCCGCGCTCGAGGAAGGACTCCATGCCGATGCGCTGGTCCTGTGTTCCGAACAGCCCGGTGAATATCGCCGTCTCCAACCGCAGTCCTTCCGAGAGCCCACCGGACAGACCGTCGTCGATCGCCCTCTTGGCCGCCCGCAGCGCAACCGCCGGCCCGTCGACGAACCGGCCAGCAAGACTGCGCGCCTCGGTGTAGACGTCGTCGGGGGCGACCACCCGGTCGGCAAGACCGATCTCCTTCGCCTCGGCAGCACGCACCTGACGACCGGTGAAGATCAGGTCTTTGGCCTTCGCCGCCCCGATCAGCCGTGGCAGCCGCTGCGTCCCGCCCGCGCCCGGGATGATGCCGAGCAGGATCTCGGGCAGCCCCACCTTGACGTTGTCCCCGAAGACCCGGAAGTCGGCGCACAGGGCAAGCTCCAGGCCACCGCCGAGGGCGTAGCCGGTCACCGCGGCCACCACGGGCTTCGGGATACGGGCCAGCTCCTCGAACGTGGTGGTGAGATCGCTCACCCACGCCAGGATTTCCGCGTGGCCCATCGGAGCCATCTCCTTGACGTCGGCTCCGGCCGCGAACACCTTCGGACCACCGTAGATGACGACCGCCCGCACGTCCGTCCGCGCTGTTGCCTCACCCGCTGCCGCGCGCAGCTCGCCGGTGACCTGACTGTCGATGACGTTCATCGGGGGCCGATCCAACCTGATCGTGCCAATACCGTTGTCGACGTCGAACTGCACGACCGCCACCGACCGACCTCCTCGATCATTTGCAGCTTCCGGTGGCGCACAGCACGCCGTTGCACCACCTTGGCCGGCTGTCATCCACTGGCACGTATGCCGGGCCTGTGACGCCCCGACGGCGCTCCTGATTAAGGGAGCCTAAGCCCTGACGACTTGATCTTCATCGGATACGTGGTGATTACATTCCCGGCACCTTTCGGTGACCATGACACTTTCGATGATCACGGCGCCGTTCGCCTGCCCGCCATCCGTCCGTCCGCGGGCGGTGGTAATCGGACGGCGGTAACCGTAACCGAGCGACGGTAACATGCTGCAGCTACCGTCACGGAGGTGACGACACCGCCCCGCGTTCACGGCAATACGGATCAGTCCGGCATCGGCCAGTCCGACGTCGATCGGCTCGGCCGCGTGCTGTCCGGGTCACCCGAACCGCTGGGGGTCCACTGGGACGGGTCGGGTGTGAACGTCGCGGTGGCGGCCCCGAACGCGGACGCGGTCGAGATCTGCCTGTTCGACGCCCGGGGCCGGGAGAACCGCTACCGGCTGCCCGAACGTGACGGTGGGGTCTGGCACGGTTACCTGCTCGGGGTCGGGCCGGGACAGCGTTACGGGCTGCGGGCGTACGGGCCCTACGCCCCCGAACGCGGCCTGCGTTACAACCCGGCCAAGCTTCTCGTCGACCCCTACGCACGGATGCTGACCGGCGCCCTTGTGCCGCATCCCGCGATCCGCGGTTTCGACGAGACCGACCCGTACCCGACAGGCTCCAACGGACATGATTCCGTGCCCTTCGTCCCGGCGTGCGTGGTGATCGACGGCCGCCACAGCCCGACCGGGGAACGCCCAGGCATTCCCTGGCCCGAGACGGTCATCTACGAGCTGCACGTGAAGGGCTTCACCCGGACGCACCCGGACGTCCCGCCCGTACAGCGCGGCACCTATGCGGGCCTGGCCCACCCGGCGGTCATCGAGCACCTGCGGACGCTCGGCGTCACCGCGGTGGAGCTGCTTCCGGTCCATGCGCACGTCTCCGAACCGGCACTGTCCCAGCGCGGCCTGTCCAACTACTGGGGTTACAACACCGTGGGCTTCTTCGCGCCGCATCCGGGCTACGCCGCCACTGACAACCCGGTGGCCGAGTTCCGGGCGATGGTGGGCGCGTTACACGCGGCCGGCATAGAGATCATTCTCGACGTGGTGTTCAACCACACCGCCGAAGGCAGCGAACGCGGCCCGACCCTGTCGCTGCGCGGGTTGGACAACACGACCTACTACCGGGTGGAGCCGAGCGACCCACGTCGCTACCGGGACGTAACCGGCTGCGGCAACACACTGAACACGTCCTCCCCTCACGTAGTGAAGTTGATTATGGACTCCCTGCGCTACTGGGTCACCGAGATGGGTGTGGACGGATACCGGTTCGACCTGGCGACCGCGCTCGCGCGCAACCCCGACGGATTCGACCCGGCGGCACCGCTGCTGGCCGCCATCCACGCCGACCCGCTGCTGTCCACCGTCAAGCTCATCGCCGAGCCGTGGGACGTCGGCTGGGGCGGTTACCAGGTGGGCGCGTTCCCGGCGCCGTGGGCGGAATGGAACGGCCGTTACCGGGACACCGTCCGCGCGGCATGGACGTACAGCGCGTCCACGGTGGCCGATCTGGGCTACCGGATCACCGGGTCGAGTGATCTGTACCACCATTCGGGCCGCCGGCCGTGGGCGTCGGTGAACTTCGTGACCGCGCACGACGGCTTCACCCTCGCCGACCTCGTCTCCTACGAGAACAAGCACAACGAGGCCAACGGCGAGGGCAATCGCGACGGCGACGACCACAGCAACTCGACGAACTGCGGGGTGGAAGGCCCAAGCGACGATCCGGACGTGCTGGCCTGCCGGCGGCTCGTCCGCCGCGCGCTGCTGGCGACCCTGCTGCTGTCGGCGGGGGTACCGATGCTGCTCGCCGGGGACGAGTTCGGTCGTTCACAGGACGGCAACAACAACGCCTACTGCCAGGACAACGCCACCTCGTGGCTGCACTGGCCCACCCGTACCACCCGTACGCCCGACGATCGCATCCCCGACGACGGCGTCCCCACGGTCGGCCCGGCGCCCTCGGCCGACCCTGCCGGGAACGACCCGATGCTGCTGCCGCTGGTGAGCGGTCTGGTCGCCCTGCGGCGCCGGTCCCCGGCATTGTGCCGGCAGACGTTCTTCCACGGCGGCCCCTCAAGCGTCGGGGAACCCGCGGACATCACCTGGTTCCGCACGGACGGCGTGGTCATGTCGGACACGGACTGGAACTCCTCACTGGTCCGCACGGTCGTCGCGCACCTTTCCGGGACGACCCTGGGCTGGTACGCACCGGACGGCGCCACGGTCACCGGCGACAGCTTCCTGCTCGTCCTGCATCCGGATACCCGCCCGGTGACCATCGTCCTGCCGGGCCAACCGTGGGCGTCCACCTACGCGTTGCTGCTCGACACCAGCGCGGAGGATCTCGCCGGCTTCCCCGGCACCCTCGACACCCCATTGCGGATCACCCATGCCGGCGAGGAACTGCCCGTCGCCGGCCGTGCCGTCCTCCTCCTCCGCGTCGCAGGATGATCACGAATCGTCGGTAAACATAATAATCGATCTTGAAATTAGCATGTTTGTTGGATCGTTGGCATGTTCCGCGGGGTGTGAAGCCCTCCCTGCGCCTACGTGGAGGGGGGCTCAGGCTTGGAGGGGGGCTCAGGCCGATCGAGGCGAGTCCAGAATGCCGCCCGTCCGACGCCGTTGCTGATCACATGACCCTCGTCCCGCAGCGCGTTCAGTGCGATGCGGATCGTCTGATCGCTGACTCCCGGCAGCGCCGTGCGCACGTCGTCGAGGCGGAAGCGGCGGGGAGCATGCCACAGGATGTGGTCGCGGACCCTGTCCTGCTTGCTGACGCCCGAACGCCCAGCCGCCGCCCGATCCGCGAAGATGGAATAGGCGGTCGCGACAGTCGCCGAGAAGTACTCGAGCCAGGGCCACGGATCATGCTGGCCGTCATGCCATCCGCGCGTGGAGGCAAGGAGGGACGAATAGTATTTCTCGGCGTTGTCGGCGATGATTTTCTCAAGACTGACATATCGGCACATCTGGTAGCCGCCGTCGAGCAGCAACGCATTCGAGGTGATACGCGCCACCCGACCGTTGCCGTCCTCAAAAGGATGAATCACCAGCAAATCCAACGCAAACAGGCCTACCAGCAGAACCGAGTGGTGATCATTTTTCTTGCGTGCGATCGAGTAACGGCTGGTCAGCTCGGCCAGAAAGTGCTCGGTCTCGGACGCGGACACCGGGATGAAACGCGGAGTCACCGTCCCGTCGGCAGCCCGGTCCACGACGAGGTTGTCCTGAGCCTTCAGCACCCCTCCGCTCCCCTGGGTGTGCCGGAACAGCAGTCGGTGGACATGCAGCAGAAGACCTGTATTGATCGGGGAGAAATCCTCACGGTAGACGTAGTCGAGCGCGTCCCGGTAACCGGCGAGTTCCCGCTCGTCCCTGGTTCGCAACCCGCCGACCTGACCGCGAATGATCCGCTCGGCCCGCTCCGGACTGTCAACGGTCACACCCTCGATCGCCGAGGACGCCGTCACACTCAGCACCCGAGCGCGGTCCGCAAGCTGGTCGAGCAGGCCGGGCATCTGGGTTCGAAAGAGCTGTTCGGAACCAACCCCACGGTCGATGGCACCCAGGTGCTTGACAACCCGTGACGGAACACGGCCAAGCAGCTGATCAAGATCGGCAAAACTACGCACGGAACCTTCCCCTCAACCAACAAACATACTAATTGATCTTGAAATTAGCATGTTTGTTGGATCGTTGGCATGTTCCGCGGGGCACAACGTGCAAGCAAAGAGCCCAGAGGAATGCAGCGGGCAGGCGGACGAGCGGGCCGGCATGACCACGCCGGCCCGCTCGCCGACCCCGCTGGGCGGAATCGTTCAATCGGGATTCGCCACCAGGCCGAGCTCCGCCGGTGAGGCGATCAGGCGGTGCCGCGGCAGCACCCGGACGGTGTAGCCGAAGGCCCCCGTCCGTCGCAACGGGATGGTGCCCTCGAAGCGCAGGCCACCGCCCTCGCCGGCGCCGACGTGGGCAAGCGGCAGGGTGGACGGGCCCAGCAGCCGGTCGGCCTCGTCGATCCGGCCGTAGG